>DASTBJ010000747.1:0-3652 GCA_035712125.1 Terriglobia bacterium | reverse complement strand
GTGGCCGTAATACTCGCCACGCCACGGCGCGACGCGGATTCCGACTGATACGTTCCGCCCTGAAAGGTAATGGCGAACGAGACCAGCGGTAAATCGTGTTTCTCCGAGACAATGAACTCGGCTCCGTTTGCCAGCGTGGCCCTCGTCCATGAAGGAACGCGAAGAGTTGGAGAGTTGCCCGGTGCTGGCACTCTGGTACGGTCAAACGCCTGCTGCGCGAAGGAGACAACGCTGGTAGGGGCCAGGGCGAGAAAGAGAACGGCGATCCGGGTGTGACGTGTCATTGTTCCGTCCTCGTGTAGAGCGTACTTTCGGCGGATTTTGCCGCTTGATCGCGTTTGCCGGCGGGAACGATGCTTAACACAATGCGTCCCTTTGTCAGGTATTTGTTTGCCACGCGTTTGACGTCGCTGGTCGTCACCGCCAGCATCCTTTGATATTCCGTCTGGAAATAACCAGGATTGTTGTGGATGCCCGCGCCCTCGGCGAGTGTCATGGACTTGCCCAGATTCGACTGAAGGCCACTAACGAAATCGAACTCGAGGCCTGCAGTCGCGCGTTGAATTTCGTCGCGTGTGGGTCCTTCGGCCTTCAGCTTTTCCAGAATTGCATCGGTTGCAGTCTCGAGTTCCGAGAGCGAATTTCCGGGCCGAGGTGTAATCGTGATTCGAAAATCCCCGGTATCTTCGCTTGAGGCCTGTCGTGCACTGACGGATGATGCCGACTGCTGATCGTAAACGAGCGCCTTGGTCAGTCTTGTGGTTCGCGTCCCCGTCAAAATGGCTTCAAGCACGGAAAGCGCAAAACGATCATCGCTGTTTTCGCCGGCGGTCGGCCAGGCAATGTAGAGGCGAGGAACCTGCACCCGGTCCTCAAAGACAAGCCGCTTTTCCTTTTCCAGAGTGACCGGGCGAATCGAGGGACGCGTTATGGAGTTTCCTTTCGGAATACTTCCAAAATACTTTGCGATCCAGGCTTTGGCCTGTGGCACTTCAAAGTCACCGGCGATTGAAAGGATGGCGTTATTCGGCGCGTAGTAGAGGCGGAAGAAGTTCTTTACGTCCTCTTCAGATGCGGCCGAGAGGTCCTTCATGCTGCCGATCACCGACCACGAATAGGGATGCGTCGGCGGGTACATCGCTCCGGAAAGTATTTCACTTGCGAGCCCGTAGGGTTGATTATCGACGCCCTGCCGGCGTTCGTTCTTGACGATGTCTCGCTGGGCATTGAGTTTGGCAATATCGAGGGCCTCGAGCAGAAAACCCATCCGGTCGGACTCGAGCCAGAGCGCGGTCTCCAGATAGTTCGACGGGACCGTTTCGAAATAGATCGTGCGGTCATTCGATGTCGTTCCGTTATTAGAGCCGCCGACGCCTTCGGTCAGCCGATCGTGAATGCCGTACGGCGTGTGACCGGCTCCTGTGAACATCACATGCTCGAACAGGTGTGCAAATCCGGTTCGTCCGGGCCTTTCGTCCTTCGATCCCACGTGATACCAGACGGTGACTGCGACAGTCGGTGTCGCCGGGTCCGGCGCGAGGACTACGGTCAGTCCGTTGGAAAGCCTGTAGGTTTCAAACGGGATTCGGATGGCAGGCGGCCGCGATTGGCTCACGACATCAGCCGAGAGGCAGAGAACCGCAAGAATCGCTGTCAGGCAGCGGTGTTTTCGCATGCGCCGCATTATCCCGTTATTACGGGACGGAGAGCAATTTGGCGGAGAGTTTTTCCTCAGGCCCAGATTTCCGCGTCGGTCGGAACCTTTTTCCCGGTAATGACTTTGCCGATTCGGGACACGTTCATGAGGTGTTTATAGTCCAGGTTCTCCGAGATCGAGTTTCCACCCCAGGATCCGCACCCGAGCGTTGTCGTCGGAGCGAAACCGTTGGTTAGCGACCCACCGGCTGTAAAAGAGCACGGTTGGTTCACAACGAGCCGGCTGACGGGCAGTTCCAGGCCCGCTTCGCGGATGTTCGTTTCATTGTTGGAATGGACCGCTGCCGAATGTCCCGCGCCTTCGACAAGGAGATTGGCCTTCGCTTTGGCGACTGCTTCGGTGAAACTTTTGTAAGGAAGGATCGCGACAACCGGACAGAGCTTTTCCTTCGCCAGAACATCGTCCGTACCGGCTCCTTTTGCGGGAAGCAGAATGATCCGAACGTTGGCTGCGATATCGATGCCGATCATGGCGCCAATCTCACGGCAGGATCTGCCGACGACGTCTTTATTGAGGCGTCCCTCGGGGAAGACAACATCGCGAAACTTTTGTACGACCGCTTCGTCCTCGGTAAACCAAACTTTGCCGGTATCCTCAAACGACTTCAGGGCGACGCGATATTTTTCTTCCGGGACCAGGACGAACTGCTCGTGGGAGCAAATAATGCCGTTATCGAACGATGCGCCGTTGACGATCTTGGTCGCGGCATCATCGAGATCCACATCATTGTCGACGATGACGGGAACGTTGCCGGCACCCACGCCAAAAGACGGTTTCCCCGACGAGTAGGCCGACTTCACCATGGCACCTCCCCCCGTGGCGACGACTACATCCACAACCTTCATCAGTTCCTGCGTGGTCTGGATCGAGCCGTTTTGAACGGTCTGGATCAGATCGTCAGGTCCGCCATTGGCCTTCACAATCTTCATGAATTCCGAGGTCAGGAGGGCCGTTAGTTTCTCGGCCTTGGGGTGGGGAGCAAAGATCACTGCATTTCCGGTTTTGACAGCAAACATTACGTTGCACATCGGAGTCACAACCGGGTTGGTGACGGGCGTTACCGCCGCCACAACACCCATAGGCTTCGCCACAAAGACCATGTTGTTCTCGACGTCTTCGCCGATGATGCCGCGGGACTTTTTGTCCTTTAGATTGTTCCAGATGACCCGAGCCTTGCTCTTGTTCTTGAGGATCTTGTCCTCGTAGACGCCGATCCCGGTCTCGTCGACAGCCATGCGCGCCAGCGGTTCGGCGTTGTCGTAGACATACTTCCCGATGCCTTTAACAATGGCGTCCACCTGCTCCTGCGAGAAGGATTCGAATTTCGCCTGGGCAGCCCGGGCTCGGGTGACCAGTTCCTGGATCTGTTTGTCTTCCGTTAATACGGGGTCCTGCACACAATGACTCATGGATTTATGCCTCGATTCGAAGTATTCGAGAATAGTCGAAAAATGGCGGAGGGTTCAAGTGTAGGACGGAAGCAAAGTCTGGCCGCCTTTGATTCCGGCAGCCAACGCCGACTACAATCGCTCTGGCCGGCGCACCTCAATGAAGCAACACCCATTAGTCAAAGATGACAGCGAGTTTAGCCTCGCCGTTCGCAAGAAACTGGAATCACTCGAAAGGGATCTGGCCTACCAGAAGGAGGCACTTGAGCGGTTTCAACAGTCGCCTTTCTGGCGATGGACCGGACCGATTCGCCGCGTCGTCAATCTCTTCAGAGGTGGGAATGAGGCGGACACACTGGAGATTGCTCCAGGTCGAGAGGCTGAGGACGTCGACATCGCTTTAGGCTCACGCGCGAAGGCTCACTTCACCGGACAGTGCCACGTTTCCTTCGAGAACTTTTTGACCTCGGGGGTTAGCCTGAAAGTTTCTTCCGATAGTCCTGAAGTCTCACTGGCCTACAAAGAGCTCGCCGCCAAGGAAAGGGAA
>DASTBJ010000746.1:0-5225 GCA_035712125.1 Terriglobia bacterium | reverse complement strand
CATCATGATGTTCTTAAAGTGGCCTTCGGCAAGAGCAGTCTCGGCGGGAACTCTACTGAAAGCCTGAAAGATTGCCTGAACGGAACTGGCGTCGGTCAGCTGCGTGGGCGCCCGCCGCGAAAACAAATTCGACACAAATTCCACGCGATCGGCCGACATTTCAAAGATGCTCTTGTACATCAGATGTTCGAGCATCATGTCGCGCCGGATGTCGAAGATGAATGCGATTTTCGGCTGTAACGCGGCGACATAGGTGAAGTTCTGCTCGGGGCCAACGCCGAAGTACGCGCCTCCAGGTTTTGCGACGCGCATTAGATCCGTCATGACGGATTGATAGGACGTTTCGTTGGAGGTGATGATCTCGAGCTGGAACGAACCGCCGGGTTCGGAGAAGTCCGTGATCATCTTCCAGTATTCCGCGTCGCTGAGTTCTGCCGGAAGCGTATCCGCGGGGGTCGCGATAAGGATCAAGCCGAACAGGCCCAGGATCAAGACCGAGAGACCAGGGTTCACGCGCATGAGCACCATCCTTCGGGAGGCTGGTGCATTTTTAGCACGATTGCGTCTGATTCGGCGACGTTTATCACCGGTCGATCCGAAGGTTTGTCAGGACCGCCCGCACAATGTAGACTTCGCGGAAACTTGTCCACAAGGAGAGGGTCGATGGAGGCCATCATTTCAAGTCTGGTAGGTCGCTTCGAACAGGGCAAAGTTTCGCGACGGGAGCTTATTCAATCTCTTACGATGCTCGCCGCGACAGCAGGCGCTGCGGCTGCTACGCCGCAGGAAACGCCGTTCAAGTCTACGCGAATCGACCACATCAGCATCCAGGTTACCGATCTGCAACGATCGATTGGGTTCTACCAGAAGATCTTCGGACTTTCGATCCTCGGTGAGGACAAGCCCAACGAAATCGTACGGATGGGAACGACGCGAGTCATTGTGTCGCTGCACCACAAACCACCGACCGGCATCGTCGATCATTTTGCGATTGCTATCGACGGGTTCGATCAAAACGCCGTCACTCAGGCGCTCAAGCAGCAGGGATTGACAGCCGATCAGAACCTTGATTACGGGTTCTACGTCCGCGATCCCGAAGGAATACCGGTTCAGATCGTGCGGAGTTAACGCGCAGATCTCACGCGGTGGGCCTCACTGGGGCCTTCCCTGCTTGAGGACTTGCTCGATAAGCGCGGCAGCCTCGGGATCCTCAAACTTCGCCAGCGCAGATATCGCCAGCCGGCGTAACCGCTCCGATGTTTCCTTTGCCGCGATCTGTCCCAGCTTGAGCATTGCAGCCCGGGATTCGGTTTCCTCAAGAGCGCTGATGATCTCTTCCTTGACGCGTTGATCCTTTTCCGCGTCGTAAAGGGCTGCGAGGCTCGCTCCCGCACTATCGGTTTCGTGGTCGGCCAGGCCCTCGACGGCCTGGCGCCGCATCTCTGGATTGGCCGAAGTACGTGCGATTTCAGCCAGGGCAGTCTCGGCCTGCGACAACTCGACTTCACCGAGAGCCTCAATGACTTCCTGCTGAAGGCGCGCGTCTCTCGCGGCGGCCATGAGGGCAACCAGGTCGTCCACCACAGCCGGATCGCCTTCGATATCGCCGAGCGCTTCAATCGCTTCCGCGCGCACTTCCATACTGGCGCCCGACTGCGCTATTTCCACAAGCGCTTTGCGTGCAAAGCTTCCCTGTTCCCCAAGACCCTCGACAGCGGCGCGGGCGACGGCAACGTCGGTGGATTGCAGGGCAATCGATTTGAGCGGTTCGATGACGCTCGAGTCCTCGATGTCTCCCAACGCTTCCGCGGCCTTCCTTCGGACCCGCATATCCGGGTCGCTTCGTGCCACCTGCGACAGCAATGGAATCGCTTCCGACGTTTCGGAATCTTCAAGGAGTGAGATCGCGCCTTCTTTGAGGAGCCGGCTGGATGCGGATCCTGCCTTCAGTAATTCTGCAGCCATGGCGATCGCACGCTCCGGTCTGGTTTCGAAAAGAGTTTGAAGGGCGGCCAGCCGTATTTCGTCGTCTGAGTCGGTGACCCCCTGTTCGACCAACTGAGTGTTTCCCAGACGTGGTGCAATCTCGACCCTCATGGCCCGTGCATCATTCACCCACCCCGTTGCGGTGGGGTGCTGCTGGATCAGCCGGGTCAGTACGGTGTCGGCCTCCGCAAACTTGTTTTGTTGTTTCAAAGAAAACGCCAGCCAGTAACGAGCCGCAGGAACATCGCGATCCTGTGGGAAATTGGCAATGAAGCGATTTAAGGCTGTCTCGGCGCGCACCCATTCGCCTTCGCTAATTAGATCGCGCGCTTCGCGAAAAGCCGTTGTTGCCGCCGCCGGTTTCTGCGCCTGAGGAGCTGTTGCCGTCGCGGGCTTCGGAGCCTGCACAGCGGCATCACAGACGAGCGACGCAATCAGGAGCAACGGCAAAGCTGTGCAGAAAAGGACTCTCATAAAATGGTTCCCTCGTTGATGAATCATGATTTGACTCGCGCGGCATAAAGTTGAAGCTCAGGGATAATACTTTGCTCACGGATCATTGCCTTGAGCGCATCGACTTGGTCCGGCGCCGGCTCCTCCGCAAGGTTTGCGATGTCGAGCAGTATGGGCTCGACGTAAACAAGAATCCTTTCGGCGGACGTATCTTCCCTTCGTTCCGCCTGGCGACGCAGCAAACGATTCCGGTTCAATAGTTCGCGGGAAACCTGGAGGTCGTAAACCCAGTCCGCTGCTTCCCCCTCCGCATTGCGGATCGAACGCAGAAGCTGTTGCGTCTGCTCCAGATGCTTTGTTGTCTCCGATACGGCGATGCGTCGTCGCTCCCGCCTCGGTAATGTCACAGCAACACGATCCACAGCCGGCGCTAATGGCGTGGCTTGATGCGGAGAGTGGGACGGATCCGGCACAACCGGGACCGGCGTTTCCGCCTTCGGGTTGTCCTCGCGCATCGGTGGCGCCGCTTGCTGCGGAGCAAGGGGAGACGTTTCGGGTGGCCGGTTTCTGAGGACCATGGTCAAGCCAATCGCGAGGATGACGGCAGCTGCAGCAAGGCCCAACTGCGGCCTGAGAAACCTACGACGGCTCCCTGCCGAGGCTTCATCGAGGCGGGCTCGCAACCTGGCAGATGGGATCGCCTGCGGCAATCCGGCTTCCCAGGCGTCTTCGGCCAGCGACCACGCCCGATGGGCTGCGCTGGTCTTTGCTGCACACCACGGGCATCTGGTGACATGCGACCGTGCAGCAGCCGTAGCCTCCGCGGAGAGTTCCCTGTCCAGCAGCATTTGCAATGTTTCGTCGGTGAGGCAATCGTTCATGTGTCCTGTCCAACCTCTTTATATAGCTTCGCAAACTCGTTCCGGCCGCGGACGATCAAGCTGCCAATGCAGGATTCCTTGAGACCAAGAGTGCCCGCGATCTCCCGATAGGAAAGACCTTCATGCCGCAGCAGCAGGCAACTTCGATAGGGCTCCTGCAGCTTTCCAAGCACCCACTGGGCCCTTGCAATCCGGGCCTTTCGCTCGAGGGCTTCATCGGGCAAAGACTCCCCGCGTGTCTGCAGCGTTTCGATCTCGAACGCTTCGTCCCTGGACGCGGCCCGTCGGCGCGTGCGCAACACGTTTAGCGCAACGTTTGAGGTAACGCGTAACAGCCAGGGACGCAACATCCCCGCTTGTTGCGCGGAATCGAGGTGACCGTGCAGCCGCAGGAAAACCTCCTGGGTAACGTCCTCTGCCAGCGCGCCATCGCGAACAAGGGCATAGGCGTAGCGGTAGACAAGGCGGTGATGCGCCGTGAACGCCTGGTCAAGACTCAGGCGAGTCTCTGTTTGCGACTCCGCTGCCGGTCGTGCCTCAGCTTCACCCAATGTGATTTCCCACTCGCCCATGTCACCTTCTAAAGTGAAAACACCACGGCTGCGGATTTTGTGGCATGTTTTTTACTCGATCTATTGCGACAAATGGTGAAACGCCTTGTGGAGGAATGCAACTTTGGTATGGGCTGCGGCAGGCGCCGCTTTTCGGGCGTTGACGTTAATCCCAGCGCAGCGCTGCCGCGGGTCGCCCTATCGAGGCGCCAGGAAATTAAATTGAACTCGAACGTAGACCTTAACGGGCATTCCATCACGCTTGGCCGGATCGTATTCCCAACGATTCATCGCGTTGATCGCAGCCTGATCTAATCCGAACCCCATCGGCGAGACGATGTCGACAACTTTGGTTTTTCCTTTTTCATCGACAATCGCACGAAGAGCGACAGACCCGGAAATCGAATAGTCGCTGAGGTCCATTGGATACGTGGGAGTTACCCTCCGAATCGGAATCGGGATCAGCTTCTGCGCCTCGGACGCGCGCGGGACGGTTTGACCGGTATCGGGATCGGTTATCGTCTCGAGAATCGGTGCTCCGGTGACGAGTCTCATCCAATACGGCGGCAGGTCTTTGACAGCTTCTTCAAGAGGCAAGAGCACCGCATCGATGCCCTTGTCGATCGTCACACCGGCTTTGCGCAGAAATTCCAATCGAAAATTATCTCGAGTTGGATACTCCAGAAGCTTGCCGCTGGGGGCATTAAACGACAAGAATGAGCGCCGACCGATGATCTCAACGCGCTCAGCTCGTACATTGACGGATTCAACATGAATGTGGCCATCCAGCGTAAACATTCCATCGAGCCTCGGACTCAACAGCTTTCCATCGGCATCGAACCGCAATCGAGTCCCGGAAGGCGTCCCTCGGACCGTGAGGAACTTTCCTGCATACTTGCTGATCAATCGATCACGAATCTGGCTGTCAGACTCGGCGGTGGGCGCCTGTGCGAGAACGAGCAACGCTAGAATGAGGTACATCGTTAACCTCCAACCAATGGCGGGAGAATAGCACTGTTGAACTGGGAGCACACCCAGTGCCCGGCGGCAATCTGAAGAAGAACAGGAGGCGAGTCCTATGAAAGATCCCGTTCGTGAACAAGTGATCAAACTGCTTCGAGGAGGTCAGGCACATCTGACCCTCGACGACGTCGTCAAGGGCTTTCCGTCGAAGCTTCGCGGGGTAAAACCCAGGGGCGCTCCTCACACCGCGTGGCAGCTCGTTGAACACCTGCGCATTGCGCTCTGGGACATTCTGGAATTCAGCCGGGACGCAAAGCACACCTCGCCGCCCTGGCCCGACGGTTACTGGCCGAAAGAGGAGAAACCGCCGAGCGATGCCGCCTGGACCAGC
>DASTBJ010000745.1:0-4700 GCA_035712125.1 Terriglobia bacterium | reverse complement strand
GAGGAAGATTGCACTGAGGCCCATTCGCTTGTGCTCGCTGGACATCGTGGCCATACTCGGCCCAACCTCGCGGTAGTCGATGACGACAACTTCGCTGCCGCCAATCTGATCCCGCCCTGCCCATTCGAAACGGAAATGATCGCGCAAGTTAAAGCATCCGGGATAGACAGTTGTGTTGGTGGCGCGGTAGTCGCCGTCGTAGCGCAGGCTCTCACGGTTGATGAGCGCGATTTCCTTCTCGATAGAGTCCGCCTTCCCCGCCTGCTGAATGAGTTCAAGGATGCGCTTGTCACGGCTCTTCACGGGTTTGCCATCGACGGAGCGAACATCGCGTAACTCGGCTGTGTGCGCTCCCGAACTGCGCGACAACTGGTACACCACCACGTCGGAAACAATCTCGCGCTGCTTATTCAGCCGGCCGGAGGAATCGATGGTTTCGATCACCTTTGTTTCTTCCGCAACCAGATTAAGAAAGATCTTCGCGTACTCGTCGCCTGTTGCCTTGTAACGGGCTATCCACTGATCGATTTCGGCCGGAGCCGGTGCCTGCCACGTTGTCGTGGCGGTAGACGCCAATGCCCCGACTCCAAGGAGAATGGAAATGAGTCCTGGAATGAGGTGAACGGATTGATGCATCTTCCCCCTTGGCCGATGAAATTGAGAAAACTGATCAAAGCAGTGCCGGACCGAGGTGCTCCGCGAGCAATTGCCAGCCACTTCCGTTCCGTACTAATACCGATGTTCCGGTGCCGGCCCCGGCCGCGTGGCGCCCGTCAATCCGTCCCGTCCACTGGAACTCAAAGAGGTACACGGCGACATCCGAGGCACGCATGATCCAATCAACGTTCGATATCCTGTATTTTTCTCCCTCAATGGCTGCAAAATTCCGCTCGAAGGCGGCGCGGACGGCCTCTTTCCCTTTGTGCACGGCACCGGTTGAAAAAGTGACGCTGGCGTCTTCGTGGATCAGCGGGGCAACGGATGTCCATCGCTGGGTCGCGAGAGCCTGTTCGTAGAGATCAATGAATTCCTCAGCCGTCACAGCGCTCCTCTCCGCAATCACTCATTATCATTCGAATATCTTGGACGAACTGTACAGTTGCAACATGCCGCTCGAAGCCTGGACACTCGATAACGGGACGCCGAGAGGTGTTGGCCAGCGCTTTGACGATCACTGGAATTCCAGGCTGCGCCAGCAGTACCACGAGGCGATGCTGGCGTAGGGGCGCCAGGGTTCGGCGATGCGGTGGCAGGTATCGCGATCCGGCAGATCTTCCAGGTTGTAGAGCTTTTGGATGGCACTACGGACACCGTAATCGCCGTGCGGCAACACGTCGAGCCGTCCGAGCGAAAAGATCAGAAACATGTGCGCGGTCCAGACGCCGATGCCTTTCACTTCGATAAGCGACTCGATCACCGCATCGTCAGGCCGCCGGGCGAGCCGTTCCAGCGAAAGAGTTCCTTCATCAACCCGTTGCGCCAAGTCGAGAATGTAGGAGGCCTTTTGTCGCGACAGACCCGCGCTTCGAAGTTCGTCGAGACTAAAAGATGAAAGACGCGAAGGCGTCAGGCCCTCCGGACGCGCAAGGTCCTCAAGCTTCTGTCGCACAGCCGCGGCCGCTTTTCCCGAAATCTGCTGTCCGAGAATTGAATAGACCAGGGCCTGAAACCGGTCGCGTTTCAGTTTCATCGCGAAAGGGCCTGCGCGGCGGATCACTTCCCGCATGATGGGATCCGATTTCCGGAGATGCTTCACTCCACGTTCGATCTCCGCTGCAGAAGGGGGCATAGGCTGCCGAGTATAATGCACGAAGGGATGGAGAACAGCAGCAACACGAGGCAGAGTTTCGGCCGTCTCGCCATCCTGATCGCCGTTGCGGCCATTGACTTGCTGGGCGCTACGATGGTTTTCCCCCAGATTCCTTTCTACGCCCAGCACTTCAACAGTTCTCCGACATTCATCGGCGTTATCTTCGCCTCTTTTTTTCTGGCTCAGCTTCTTTCCGCTCCGATCTGGGGCCGGATCTCCGACCGCTACGGCCGCCGCCCGGCACTCCTGATCGGCTTGACCGCGCTTGGGATCGGGTACGTGATCTTCGCCCTGGCGAATTCGCTCTGGATGCTGCTGCTAGCCCGATTCATCCAGGGCGCCGGCGGCGGTACCACAGGCGTGACGCAGGCCTACGTGGCGGATACCGTGCGGCCGGAAGACCGCGCCCGCGCTCTCGGATGGCTGTCCGCCGGAACCAACGTCGGTACGATGGTCGGCCCCGCACTGGGATCCTTTCTCGTTCACAAAGGACAAGGCGCTCCGGCGGTTGCTGCCGCAATCCTGTGCGCTCTGAATCTTTTCTTTGCCTGGCAGTGGCTGCCGGAATCGCGAAAGCCCGACCAGACTGCTGCAGCGCGAAAACCCGTCTGGCGGGGCGTCCTCACGGTCCTTAGCCACCCCTCTCGACTCGCATCCCGGCTGACGCTGATCTATGCCCTGGGGATGTTTGGGCAGTCGGTACTGATGGCGGTCCTGGCGCTCTACCTGAATTCAGCGTTTGGGGTTGATGAGTACACCATCGGTTATTTCTTTGTTTATGTAGGGATATTCTCCGTGGTCCTTCGGTCCGCGTTCGTCGGCCCCATGGTGGACCGCCTCGGAGAACCCCTGGCCATCCGGATGGGTACGGCGTGCCTGATCCTCGGATTCGTCGGGTATCCGCTGGCTCCGAACCTCTGGGTGCTCGCCGGGGTGATCCCCCTGCTGCCGATCGGCACGGCGTTGCTTTTCCCCGCCACGACAGCCCTCCTGTCCCGTTCCACGGATAAGACGGAATACGGCCTGACCATGGGAACCGCCCAGACCTTTGCCGGGATCTCACGGCTCGTCGCGCCCGTCCTTTCCACGGCCATGTTTGAACATATCAGCCAGGCGACCCCCTTTTTCTTCGCGGCTGGAGTCATTTGCGTGGGAAGCCTGATGGCGGGGCGGTTGCCGTCTGCCAGGTCCGCCGCCCCGGCGGCCGAGGGCAAAAAAGGCCCTGTGTTAAACTGACCGCCGAGGTGTTTGACCGTGTTACCCAACTACGCATTCTTCAAAGGCCGCGTTGTTCCCTATAAAGAGGCGAATGTTGGCGTCCTTACTCATGCGCTGAACTACGGTTCGGCCGTCTTTGGAGGACTTCGCGCCTACTGGAACAACGACGAACAACAATTGTTCATCTACCGTCCCCACGACCACTTCAAGCGGTTCCTGCAGTCCGCCAAACTGATGTGCATGGAACTGCCGTACTCGGTAGATCAACTGGTCGATGCGCTGACGGAGCTGATGCGCAAGGAAGGTCACAAGGAAGACTGCTACATTCGCCCTCTGGCCTTCTTCGGAGACGAAATCATCGGTGTGCGCCTGCATAAGCTGAACACGGAGCTATCGATCATCGCACTGCCGTTTGGCAACTACGGCACCAATGAAGACGGCCAGCATGTGACGGTTTCTTCCTGGCGCCGCGTGGACGACAACATCCTTCCCGCACGAGGCAAGATCGCCGGAGCTTACGTCAACTCGGCTTTCGTGAAGACGGACGCGAATCGTGCCGGCTTCGATGAGGCGCTTGTCCTGAATCAGGACGGTCACATCTCCGAAGGATCCGCCGCGAATGTATTTGTTTATCGGAATGGCGTATGGGCTACACCGCCGATCACCGACAACATCCTGGAGGGGATCACGCGGCGAAGCATCATCCAGTTCATGCGTGAAGATTTGAAGTGGGAAATCGTCGAGCGATCCATTGATCGAACTGAAGTCTACCTTGCCGACGAAATGTTCTTTGCAGGTACAGGCGTCCAGATCGCCGCAATTACGAAGGTGGACCACCGTAACGTCGGAACCGGCCAAATGGGCGAGCGAACCATAGAGCTGAAAAAGCTCTTTCTGGATGTCGTCCACGGGCGCAATGCCAAGTACCGGAACTGGTGCTATCCAATCTACGAGAAAGCGCCTGGGAATCCAGCCAAGCGGCAGGATACCGTTTCTGTTAAGTAGGGCAGGAGTGGCCTCTTCGGGCCACTCCTAAACTTCACTCCGGTTCGACCCGCTCCACCTCAATGGTGCAGTCTTTCGCCAGAGCGATCACAGCTCCAATCGCCGCAAGAACCGGCGCAATAACGGCGCCCACAACGCCCACCATCAGCGGAAATTCCGCAATCGATCGGCCCTGTTGTTTGATCACGATCCGGCGGACGTTGCCTTCCCGGATCAGTTCCTCGACCTTGTTGAGTAGTTCCTGACCCTCAGCTCGTATCGTTTCCCACCAGGTTCGTTCGCTCATGTGTCTCCTACCTGCAATCCATTCGCATGATGTGCGCGCGCGTTCCTTCGCGACGCTCTGTGTCGTAGAGAAGGCTCTGTCCGTTGGGCAGGTATGCGATGGATTCCTCCTGCTGGAGCGTTGTCAGTTCCAAAACGCGATAGTCCGCCCCGGCCTTCCACTTTTCAGGCTCCAGTTTGACGGCGGACAGGTCTACAAAGAATTCCATCGCATCGCCATAGTTCAGGAGCAGAAAACTTTTACCGTTGGGTGCAATGTTCATTCCCGTGACCAAGCGCGTGAAAGCCAGCGTCCCTGGACGCAGCATTGACCAGTCCAGCGTGACGACCGGCTCCAGAACGGCCTCCGACGACTCCGAGTTGCGCCAGAGATCGCGTTTGA
>DASTBJ010000744.1:0-2919 GCA_035712125.1 Terriglobia bacterium | reverse complement strand
GATCCAATCCCCATCGGATTCTTCAAGATCCTCCGGGCATGCACAATCACTATCCCGCGTGGTCGCACGACATGAAATGGATCTATGTCGTCCGCGGACGGGAGCCGGGCTTAAACATGGACCTGTGGCGGATCCCTCTTGACGGCGGCCCGCCTGAGCAGCTTACGACATTCGAGAGATTCATCTCCCACCCGACACCTATCGATGACCGGAACGTGCTTTATATAGGTAAAGATCAGAATGGGTGTGGCCCGTGGCTCTGGGCATTCGACCCTGAAGAAAAGGTTTCCCGCCGATTGACGACGGGTACCGAGAAATACAGTTCAGTTTCTGCGGCTTTGCATGGACATCGTCTGATCGCTTCTGTGATAGCTCCGGAAGCGACCTTGTGGAGCGTTCCTATTCCTAGAAATGGCCGAATCGTGGAAGAAAGCGCCGTCAAGCCCTACGAGATGCCGTCGGCTCGGGCACTCATGCCGCGCTTTGGAAGAAAATCGCTGTTCTATCTGTCTTCCCAGGGATGCAATGATGGCTTGTGGCGGATCCCTCTTGACGGCGGCCCGCCTACGGAGGTTTTGAAAGCTCCTTTGCTTGAACCTCCGGCGGTATCGCGCGATGAGGACGCCGTTGTCGTCCGGCGAAACGGCAAAAAGAACCTGTTCCTGATCCCAGCGGATGGTTCACAAAAACGAACGTTAGCCAGTACAGTCGAGGTTCGGGGCGCGCCAGCATTCTCTCCTGATGGAAAGTGGATCGCTACTGGCGGCAACGATGGAACGGTTGACGGTCTGTTCAAAATTCCACTAGACGGAGGCCTTCCGGTATCTCTTGTTGCTGGCCCTGCGAGTAATCCCGTGTGGTCACCTGACGGTAGCGTAATCGCTTACGTCGGACGTAACGAGCGTGCCCGTCAGCCTGTCTACCTGGTCCGGTCGGATGGCACCGCCGAACCGTCCCCACTAGGTATTGACGTGGGGGCGGACGGCTGGCGCATGCAATTCCTGGATGACAATCATCTCATTTACATGAAGGGATTGCAGGGGGCGCAGGATTTCTGGATGCTGAATCTGACCACGCACAAACAAGATCTGCTCACAAAACTCGACCGATCCGCCATCATGACCACTTTCGACATCACACCGGATCGGACAGCACTCGTGTTCGACCGCCTTAAGAACAACTCCGATATCACACTGATTGAGCCGAGATGAAGGCGTTCTCATTCCGCCCCTAGTATTAATCTCACGCCGATCATTGCGCGGCGCGGATCCGTGAAAACGGTGGGCTGTCCGAAATTCGGGGCGTACAGATTGTCTGTGGCCAGGCTCTCCTCAGCGGTGCTGTTGAGCGTATTGAGCACGTCCACGAGCAGTTCGACACTTCCCCAACCGCCGGAGAGGACCGTCCTCGAGACGCGCAGGTCGAGCAGCGCTTGTGACGCCACCCGGCGGGAGCCGCGAGGCTCCAGGAAGATGCGTTGGGTGCCCTGGGGAAGATCAACCTGAGCGGTTGCCGCCCACGGTTTGCCGGTGAAGTACTGCATATTGCCTGCAATCGTGAGGCCCGTGTGTGGGACTTCGAACGATCCCATCGCCTTAAACATGTGGGGGCGATCGTTCGGCAGGCGGCCGCGAGCATTCGTCAGGTCGTTGGGGTCGCGACCATAGATGACATTGCCTGCGATAGTGCTGGACTGGCCACCCGACGCAGACGCAATAGACAGACCGTTGGAAGCCTGAAGCCCTTCAACTCGCGAAAACGTATACGAGCCAAAGAGCTGCCACCCATTGGACGAGCGCTTTTCAACCGCCACTACAAGCCCGTTGTACTTCATCGAGTAGCCGTCTGGATTCGTAACCATAAAGCGCCGGTCCGAGGTGAAGTTTGTGAGGACGTGAACCGGCACCACCCGGCCGTCGGGCATCGTTCGCGTTTCCTCGCGGTATTGACCTCCCACATCGGTCCACCCAATGTAGTCGCGGCCGCTCTTGTAAACGTAGGCGGCCGACACGGCCAGGTAGCGGGTAAGCTCTCGGTCCACGCCTATGGAGTACTCATCGGTCAGTGGCGATCTCGTATAAGGATCGACCAGCACGTTGATTTTGGGATCGACCACAGAGACCAGGCGCGTGTATCCACCCGTTTCGGGATCGAACTGCATGGTTGTGGTTGGCGTTATACCAGGGTGAATCGGGCTGATCTCGCCCGTCAATACGCCCTGGTGAAATCGACCATAGCTGCTGCGCAATAGGGTTCGTCCATCGCCGGTGAGTCTGAAAGTCACACCCAGACGTGGCGACAACGAGTTCCACGTGTACATGGTGCCGAGGCCGGGCACGATGCCTCCTGTTTCACGCCCTTCAACATCGATTGCGGGGATGTCCTGAACAATGGCGCGGCTGTGGTCGAAGCGCACACCGGCATTGACCGTCAGCCGCTCGCCTATCGTCATAGTGTCGGTCGCGAAGAGTGCGGCGGTGACGAATTGCCCGCCGTTAACGCTGGGACTCCGGGAGACCGTTCGAAAGGGTTGCCCCTTCCGGTCAACGAACCTGGTCCCTGTCGGAATGATTTGCGTCTCGCGATGGTCACCCTTCTCGAATTGCGTGCCGAACTTCCATTCGTGATTGGCCCGAAGAAACCCGCGCTGGTAGTGGGTGAGTGTGGCCTTGCCCGTCGTACGAACCAGCCTCAGACTGCCGATCTCCTGCGGAGCGCCGCTGCTGACACTGGTGGTCTCGTCGAACCGGTTCGGCGTCGTGAAGTTGCCGGAACTCGGATCGTTCTCCTGGGAATAAGCGAAGTGTCCGATGCGGATATCCCACAGGGTATTGGGGGACAAGGAATGCATCAGACTCACATTCATGGTCGGTACATGCGCATGCCGGCGCAGCGTCGCTTCGAACGGCTTCAGCTGCG
>DASTBJ010000743.1:0-3776 GCA_035712125.1 Terriglobia bacterium | reverse complement strand
GCCGCGGAAGCGACTGCGCGGCGCTCTGAACCATGAGCGCCGCGGCAAACATCAGGCTCACGAGAGTTTTTCTGAACATCGTGCTCGAGATGATATTCCATCGCACCTGCAGGTCAAAAAAACTGGTTCGTGGCGGCCGGGGGCAAGCCATCTGCGGAACACTCCGCCGCGTCCAAGTATGTCAGTGCTCTAAGTAACGTCAGTCACAAGACATCACGAAAAAGTTGAAAACGAGGCAGGTTTTGGCACTATTGAGCGCGAATCTTCAGGCTTCCCCGGGAGGGTGAATGACATCCGTGCTGTTTTCGGTCCTTCTGTTGCTGCTGGCGGCTGTGCAGACTGCAGGAGTGAAAGTCGTGACCGGTCGCCTCTCGGTGGAGGGCGGTGCCCAGGCCCCTTCTTCCATTACCCTGCCGCTGACCGCGCTCGGCGCAGCGCCGACACCCGGGGTACGCGGAGGCGCAGGACCGTCGCTAACAATCAGGCTGCACATCGATGGCACCTTTCGAGTGCAAGTACCCGTGGGCGAGTACCGCGTGGGCGCGCCAGGGCGTCTGCCGCCGGGATATACGCTCCAATCGATAACGTATGGCGGGGTCGATCTGCTCCGCAGTCCGCTGACGATCTCCGCGAACGATTCAGGCGAATTGCTCATTAACCTGGCGCTTAACGGGCCGCCGCCAACCGTGAGCGTCAGCGGCCGCGTGACGGGACTAGCACCAGGACAACTCCAACGGATCTCATTGAGGGAACCGAGTGGGGGAGAGATTTCGGCCGCTCTGGAAACGTCTGTCGGCGGCGATGGTTCGTTTACATTCCCCAGTGTTCTCCCAGGCAACTACATTGTGTACTTCAGGCTGCGCGCTCAGACGCCGGTTACGGTTGGCAGCACGGACGTGACCGGTGTCATCGTTGCTCATCCGCAGGACATCCTCGTCTCGGGACACGTGATTCTTGAAGGTGCGCAGACTACCATCCCTGCCATCATCGTCGAAGGCAACGGGAAATCCTCAACATCAAACAACCGCGGGACATTCGTCCTGAGTCTGGGAAACGGCGAGAACTCGATCTCGGTGCGCAACGTTCCAGAGGCGTATCGCCTCAAGTCGATTACTTACGGCGAGGTGGACCTCCAGAAGGAACCGCTGAAGCTGGATGGGCCTGCCCTCTGGGACATTGTTGTGAGACTTGCACCGAACAACTGATTTCTGTGCTCAACGGATCAATGGAAGTACGTGCCAGGCCATTGAGGTGTCACGTCCTGGATCTTCCCCAGCGTCGTAAAGTTGTAGGGTTCGAACCGGATCAGCAGCGTCGAGTTGTCCGTCGGCAACACTGCAAGATTCGCAAGATAGGCGGGCCATCTGGCCTGAATGTAATCCTCCACGTTGGAGATGTAGAAGACCGATAGTGTGGAACCGTGATCTTTGACGTATTGCGAGACGGCCCTGATCGTCTTGACGCCAGTGAAGTCCCCCACAAGCGGCACGATCAAGTTTTTCTGCTGCATCTCTCGAATGTATTTGTAGCTTTCTTCACGCGCGAGATACACCCAATTCTTTCCACGACCGTCGTTCGTCACGGCCAGCATGTGGTAACTGGGTACGAAAGGGTTGGGCGCTGAACTAGCAAACCCGTAATCCATACGCGGGCCACCGCGGAAAAACACGGTGAAGATGTATTCGAGCTTCCGTTCGTCATCTGAGCTGAGCGCGAACCGGTGCTGCCGAATCAAACGATCCTTGATAGCCTGAAGGGTTGTGGCATAGACCTGTGGATCCGGCTTCGCATCGGCGACGGCTTGAAACAAAGCTTCTACAGATGAGTTCGTGTCGAGTCCCGCTGGACGTTTCCGGGAGAATAAGAGAGAGACAAAATCGGCACGATTGTCTGCCATTTCAAACAGCGCCTTGTACATCAGAAGCTGAAGCGTGTTCTGACGCCGGACGTCGAAAATGAACGCGACCTTCGGCCGCACGACATCAATGTAAGTAAAGTTCTGTTCCGAGGCGACGCCGAAATAGACTCCGCCCGGCTTCGCCAAACGGCTCAGTGCCGGAAGAACCTCCTGGTATGAGATCTCATTCGAAACGAAGTTCTCGAACTGATAGTCCCCACCAGGCTCGGAGAAGTCTGTCACCATGCGCCAGAACTCGGCATCGGTGTATTGACTGGGCAGCGTGTCGGCAGCGTTTATGGAGAGCCGCGCAACGCCGAGCACAGCGGTCAGACAGATAAACGCAAGAGATATCCCAATAGGCTTAAGCCGCATCGATCACCTCACCGGCTCGACGCCGCGCCTTGCAGGATCGCGCGAATCTCGGCTGCGGTTGCCGGGCTGACGCCGGCACCCCGAGCGCCGCCACGACCTCCGGCTCCAGCAGCAGGCGCCGCAGCTCCGCCTCGGCCTCGTGCTTCGGCATTGCCGCCGGCCGCAACGAGATCGGTCAGATCGATCGGCTTTTTGCCGTTGGCATCGACGAGTTCGGGATTGGCTCCCTTTCCCAGAAGGTAACGAACCAGGTCCGTACGTCCCGCCTGGACCGCTCCGTGGAGAGCCGAAGTACCTTCTCGGTCTGCGGGAGGATTGTAGGAGATTCGCATGGAGTAGGTCCTCGTGCCGGTGACCTGAGTATTCACATCGGCGCCATGTTGGATCATCAGATCCAGGAGCTCAAAGTTCGGCGCACCGCCGCCTCCCCCGCCACCCGGAGTCACGCCGGCCGCCACCAGAAATGGCGTGAATCCCATGTCGTTGATGTTGGGGTTGGCGCCCTTGGCGAGAAGAGCTCGAATCACTTCCATGTCCCCGGCTTCAGTAGCGCGATACAACGGCGTGCATCCCGTACCCAATTGGTTGTCCGCAAAGCGTCCGCTATTGCCGCCTCGGCTGGGGCGACGCATGTTCAGCTCGGCATTCACATCGACATCCGCGGCCAGCAGCCTGTTGATGATGTCCATGTGGGAAACACCGCGAGCGGCTGCGACGGCCCCCCTTCCTCCGATGCCACCGCCTCTCCCTCCTCGACCGCCGCCGGCGGCTTCCTTTTTATCGATGACGATGAAGAGAGCCGTACGTCCCCACCAATCTGCGACATGTGGATTCGCTCCGCGATCCAACAACAGACTGGCGACATCGTTGTGATCGTTATCGAGGGCGACCATCAACGGAGTGACGCCTTCCGGCGTCGGCACATTGACGTCGGCCCCGGCCCCAATCAGCGACGCGACGCAGTCATGGCAGCCGTTGCGGGAGGCATACAACAGCGCGGTAAGTCCCCCAACGGGACGATACTGAGCGCGGGGCTCCGAGGAAAGCTGGTTCGGCCAATCGGTATATGTCGCTCGAGGCTTGACGTTGGCACCTTTTGAAAGGAGTAGCTTTGTCATCTCGCCCGCATTTTTCGGCGCGGTGACAGCCCACATCAGAGCCGTTTGGTTTTGAAACGTCTCAACCGCGTTTACATTGGCGCCGGCTTTGACCAGCATTTCGACGATGGGAAGCTCCGCAGTCTTAATCGCCAGCATTAATGCGGTCTGGCCGTCCTGATTCGCGCCCTCGACTCCCGCACCGGCATCCAACAGCATCCTCACCATCCGTGCATCGACCAGCTTGACGGCTTCGGCAAGCGGGGTGGCGCCGAACTCGTTTGTGACGTCCGCTTTCGCCTTCTTCGCGATCAGCGCTTCGAGCAACTCGTAGTCCACCTTGTAGACCGCCCAATGAATCGGGCGCGTCCCATCGGGTTGCGCTTCATTCACATCCGCGCCGCTCC
>DASTBJ010000742.1:0-6386 GCA_035712125.1 Terriglobia bacterium | reverse complement strand
ACTGTCACCGCGGGGTCGAACTTTTGAGCTGGGAAACATCTGCAACGAGATCGTCAAGAATTTGAAGAATCAATACCTCATTGGCTACCGGTCCACCAATGAAGCCAGAGATGGAAAGTGGCGGAACGTGCGTGTGAAACTTGACCCACCCAACAACGTCAAGTTGAACACTCGGTGGAGAACCGGTTACTACGCCCGCAACGATAACCCTTAGCGGCAGCCTTCAAACTGTTTCGAACGGATGGTCCAGGTTGTCTGGATCGTAGAGAATTCTCTGGCACGCGTCACACGCGATGATCTGGTCGTTCTTGCGGATCTCCTGGAACACCTGGGGCCGTATGCGCACCTGGCAGACTTCGCAAACATAGTCCTTGGCCGCTGATATGCCGATTCCTCCCCTGAACTTGCGAACCCGCTCATAGCGCGGCAGGAGATCCCCCGTTATTTCGGCTTCCAGAGTTTTGCGCTCGGCAACGTAGGACTGCATTGCAGTGACATCCTTCTGATGTTCCCCTTCTAGGTCCCGACGCTCCTGATTCACGCGTTGTTGATCGTCCTTGAGGCGACTTTCAGCGACGCGGATCTCGGTTTGGCTGGATTCCGCTTCGAGCATGAGTGCAAGGATGCTGTCTTCGACCTTTCGAATGGCGGTCTGGGTATGCTCGATCTCCTTTTGAAGAGCTTTATATTCATCATTCGTTTTGACCGAAAGCATCTGCTCCCGGTACTTGGAGATCTTGCTCTCGAGCCCCCCGACTTCCCCTTCGAGTTTCTTTCGCGTCGCTTGGTTGTTCTTCGCTCTTTCCTGTATGGCGGAAACAAGCGCATTGGCGTCGCGAAGTTTGTCGTCTAACGATTTTGAAATGGCGGGGAAGAGGTCAATCCTGGTTTTCAGTTGTTGGATGCTGATGTCAATCGTCTGGAGACGTATCAGTCGTTTCAAATCTTCATTCATCGTACTTTGTATGGGCCCAGCAGGACTTGAACCTGCGACAGCCCGGTTATGAGCCGGGAGCTCTGACCGACTGAGCTATGGGCCCGCGCGCAAACAAGCGGCGCAACAAAAAAGGGCGGCTATAAAGCCGCCCTAGAGTTTACCTTAATCCCTCCCCGTCCCATCGAGGAAAGCCCGCAATCTGCGGCTCCGGCTTGGATGCCGAAGCTTGCGAAGTGCCTTCGCCTCAATTTGCCGGATGCGTTCCCGGGTAACCGCGAAGTTCTGTCCGACCTCTTCGAGAGTATGCTCGGTTCCATCTTCAAGGCCGAACCGCATCTTGATGACTCGCTCCTCACGCGGTGTGAGGGTATTGAGCACCTGCTCGGTCATTTCCTTCAGGTTGATGTTAATAACCGCATCCGCAGGCGAGACGACGCCGCGGTCTTCGATGAAGTCGCCCAAGTGGGAATCCTCTTCCTCGCCGATTGGCGTCTCGAGGGAGATGGGTTCCTGCGCGATCTTCATGACCTTCCGGACCTTCGAAACCGGAATATCCATTCGCTTCGCAATCTCTTCGCTGGTGGGCTCGCGACCGAGTTCCTGGACCAGAGCACGGGAAGTACGGATCAGCTTGTTGATTGTTTCGATCATGTGCACCGGGATGCGGATCGTTCGTGCCTGGTCTGCGATGGCGCGAGTAATAGCCTGACGAATCCACCAGGTGGCGTAGGTTGAAAACTTGTAGCCACGCCGGTATTCGAACTTGTCTACCGCTTTCATGAGGCCAATGTTGCCTTCCTGAATCAGGTCAAGAAACTGCAGTCCGCGATTGGTGTACTTCTTGGCGATGGATACAACAAGGCGAAGATTGGCTTCGACAAGTTCACGTTTTGCGATTTCCGCCTGAATCTGCCCCTGCACCATCGTCTGATGCGTGCGCTTCAGTTCCAGGGCGGTCGACTTGGTTTCTTCCTCGACAACGACGATTCTCTTGCGGAGCGCAAGAATTTCTTTCTGAATGCTCTTCTTCGCGTCCTTGCGAGCGCGCTCGGCCTTGGCTTCGAGTTTTGTGAGTTCGCGCTCGAGAGGCCGGACCTTTTCCACAGTGGCTTTCATCAGGTCCATGAGTCGCTGCTTCTCGATGTTCGAAAAATCCAGCGCTCGAACCATTCGAGACAGTTCGACGCGTGATCGGCCCAGATTCCAGCGGGCGCGAACCTGCTGGCCCTTCTTGACCTTTCCCATCCCCGCCAATTTCAATCGCAGCTGCTTGACCTTCTTGTATGTCTTGGAGATGTTGTCGATTCGGACCAGGGTTTCTTCGAGTCT
Organism: Terriglobia bacterium; assembly: GCA_035712125.1. Classification (GTDB taxonomy): domain Bacteria; phylum Acidobacteriota; class Terriglobia; order 20CM-2-55-15; family 20CM-2-55-15; genus DASTBJ01. Next base: position 4,120 of record DASTBJ010000742.1, on the reverse strand, counting down.
CTCTTCGACCTTTTCGTCGGTGAGTTCCTCATCACTGAACTGAATAAGATCTTTGATGATGCTGGGATCCTGGAGAAGCTGTTCGCCGAGTGTGATGATCTCCGTGACAATCACTGGAGATCGAGACAGCGATTTCAGCACTTTCAGCTGGCCGCGCTCAATACGTTTGGCGATTTCCACTTCGCCGTCGCGGGTGAGCAAGGGAACCGTTCCCATCTCGCGCAGATACATACGGACGGGATCGTTGGTTTTCTCCAGGGCGCCCGGGGTCAGATCCAGTTCGACATCCACTTCGGGCTGTTCGGCGCCTTCACGTTTTTGTTCGCCGGGAATCTTGTCGAGTCCGGCAAAGCTCGGATCTTCGGTATCGATAACCTCGATTCCTGCTGTTCCAAACGCTGTGAAGAGATCGTCCAAATCCTCGGCGGATGCGGTAAGTTCTGGTGGGAGAAGGTCGCTGACCTCGTCGTAGAGCAGGTAGCCCTTTTCCTTGCCAATGTCGATTAATTTCTGAACCTCGTCGTACTTTTCTTCAAGTCCCAAAGTAAGCCTCCGAACCTATAACGATAAGCCTCACCCTAATGTTTTCAAGAGTTCGGCGTGCCTTTGCGTATACGATTTCTTGCCGAAAGAATCTCCGAAAGACTGGCCAGCAGCTCTCGGGGAGCAGCCTCGGCGCCATACCCCTGGAGCCGCTCCTGGATCTCGTTTTGCCTCTTTTTCAGGTGTTCATCGTAAAGCTTGTAGATCGATGACATGGCGTATTCAGCGCTCAAAGTCCCCGCATCTTCTACAACCGCCGCCCGAACTTCACCTGCAAGTTGTTCATCCTCAAGGTCTAACAGAGCTTTCTCAACATCTCCGGCAGTGTCCAGCAGCCGGGTAACCACGGGCCAGCACCACACTTCACGCCAGAACTCATCATTACGTATCGGCTGAATTGCGTCGGCTACAGTCGAATTTTTTTGGACAAGCGCCTGGATTAGCTGTTTTTCGGCTTCCAGGAGCCTCCGGGTCGCTGCGACGACCGTCGGACGACTGACGGGCATCAGGTCTGGACGGCGGCCCGTCAGCTTGAGACGGTCAAGCACCAGCGCTTCGGGTACCTTGAAGGATTCTGCGACCGCCTTCGCGACCTCCAAACGTTCCACACCATCCTGGATTTTGGCAACGAACTCGAGCACATCGCGGACGGCGGCACCTTTCATGGCCGGATCGCCCAGGTCGAAATTCCGGCCCGCCTCAGAGATTAGGTATTGCCAGAAGTACGGCGCCGCCTGTAACAACCGACCATAGACGTCCCCGCCTTCCTGACGGACAAAGTCATCAGGGTCAAGACCCTGTGGGAGCTTGAGAATCCGAACCCGGAGGTTCTTCGCCAGTAGTAGCTCGATAGACCTCCGCATCGCGGTCTGTCCGGCAGCGTCCGGGTCGTAATTCATGACCACTTCGGGAACGTAGCGCGCAGCCAGAGCCACCTGGTGTGGCGTTAGACTGGTACCGCAGGACGCCACCACGTTTTCGATGCCGTTTTGATGCAGGCTAAGACAGTCGAAGTACCCCTCGACGACAACCATCCGTCCCATTTTTTGAGCCGATCCGCGCGCCAGGTGCATCCCGTACAGCACATAGGACTTCGTGTAAAGCGAGGATTCAGCTGAATTCAAATACTTGGGTGGCGCATCACCCAGCGCCCGGCCCCCGAACGCGATGACCTTCCCGCGCTCGTTCCAAATGGGAAACATGAGCCGCCGGCGAAACCGGTCGTAAACGTCACCGCGATCATTCTTCACGAAAAGACCGCTACCCACCGGGTCTCTCGGTTTCAAATAGTTGAGCAGGCCCGCCATGGGCGCATATCCCAACCCAAAACGATCGGCAAACTCCGCGCTAATCTTTCGCTTGTGCAGAACTTCCCTGGCGACGGACGCTTCCTCGGAGGACATCATCTTCCGGAAATACGCCGCGGCCTTTTCATGCAGATCGAGAAGGTCCCGCCGCTGATCGGCCTTCTCATCCGTGATTCCGGTTTCGGCCGGTATCGGTATTCCGCTCTTCTCAGCAACAATACGGACGGCTTCCGGAAAAGTTACTCTCTCTACCATCTTCACGAATTCAAAGACATCACCGCCGACCTTGCAGCCATGGCAATAAAAAAGCTGTTTCTCCCTGTTTACCGTGAATGAAGGAGTTTTTTCAGAGTGGAAAGGGCAAAGGCCCTTGAGCGCGTTTCCCGCCCCCTTGAGTGCGATGTAATCCGAAATTACCCGAGTTATATCGGCAGAGTCGCGAACAGTGTCGGAAAAATTTCTCATCGCGCACCTGCCGTGGGCTCGAAAAAACGGAGTCAGGTAATGTAAACGGGGATTGGCATGAATAGCAACCCTAAAACTGTAGGGCTTCAGAGAGATCCTCTCATCAAGAAGCCCGACTTACGACTCCCAACACGACCCTGCACACGCCCTGCGAACAAACTTCCTTTTTGCCGAGTTCCGTCTCTTCGCACGCTCCCTGCTGACACGCACGTGGCTCGTGGCGCCGTCCCTGGCTGGAGATCGCGTCAGCTCCTGACAGCACGGGCGACACCAAAGCCCTGTGGGTTGATGTGCTGAGCTTAACAACCTGATTTCAAAAGGCTGATCCCTGGTGACCCAGGGAAAAGGCGACTCTCGCGGTCCATCAACTTCGTCGTAATTTCATAACTGGCTGCAGGACTTTCCGTAGTTGCAAAGAACTTCGAAGCGGTTTGCACCAAAATCCTCTTTCGGCTCCTGGGATAGTCGAGCCTCTCAGTCGCGCAGCTTCGCAATCGTGACTCCTCGCCCGCCCTGATTTTGCGGCGCGGACTCGAAGCGCACCACGTGCGGGTGAGACTTGAGGAATTCGGCGATCGCTGTGCGCAATGCGCCGGTACCGGTGCCATGAACAATGCGTACTTCGGGAAGTTCAGCCAGGAACGCTTCGTCCAAAAACTTGTCCGTTCGGCTGGTTGCTTCATCCACCGTGCAACCAAGAAGATTAATTTCGTTCGATGCCGGTTCCGCAGAAGAAATACTCAAGTGGACGCCTTCCGGAAGTTTCAAGGCCGGCTTTTCCATCACTTCCAGATCCGACAGTGGGCGCCTCAGGCGAATACTTCCTACCAGGACTTCGGCTTCACCCGCGTGAAGACTCACAAGGACACCTGTTACACCCATCGATCCCACGCGCACCTTTGATCCGACTTCCAGGGGCCTCTTTTCGGCTGGCTGCGGGGCGGCCGGTTTCAGAGCAGGCTGAACCTTTTCCTTTTCCTTTCGGATCTGCGATGTGGCCTGAGCCGTCACAGCCTCGAGCTTTCGCTGATATTTCTTCTTCAGCGATTCCTCCCGGACGGACTCCAATTCCTTCGCCGCGCGGTCCGACATTTCCTTAGCGATCTGCTGCAGCCTGCGTTCGGTACGCGAGAGCTCTTCCTTTTGCTGTGCCTGCAGCGCTGCGAGTTCTTTTTGCTTCTGCGCTTCAAAGTCACGGCGTTGTGATTCCACCGTGGCCTTCTCTTTCTCAAGGTCGGCAACTCTGCGGCGCAGTTCATCGACGTAAAGCGCAACGTCTGCCTCGCCGGTATCCAGGAATCCTGTGGCGTCGCGCAAGACCGAGGCCGGCATCTGTAGCCGCTCGGCAATCTTTAGCCCGCTCGACGCGCCGGCGAGACCGTGGATCAGCCGGTATGTCGGTTCCAGCGTCTGTTCGTTGAACTCCATCGCCGCGTTGGATACATCCTTCGTAGTCTCAGCATAAACTTTCAACCGGTTGTAGTGTGTTGTCGCGATCGCCAGGCAGCCCGTCTGTCGAAAACGCTCGAGCACCGCCTTTCCGAGAGCTGCGCCCTCGCCGGGCTCCGTACTGCTTCCGATTTCGTCCAGCAGGATAAGAGACTCCGGTGTGGCCGACTCCAGCATCGACTTAATCGATAAGACGTGTGCAGAGAATGTGCTGAGGTGGTTCGCGATGGATTGCTGGTCGCCGATATCCGCGAGAATCTGATCGAAGACCGGCAGCGTCGCCTCGTCGGCGGGTACAGGAATTCCGGATTGTGCCATGAGCGCCAGCAGCCCGACTGTTTTCAAAACGACGGTCT
>DASTBJ010000741.1:0-4153 GCA_035712125.1 Terriglobia bacterium | reverse complement strand
GTGCGGCAGCGACGTTGTTGGTGCGCGCGACAATCATGAGCGCCGTCATTCCGTCAGCGTTGGGGGACTCCACGTTTGCGCCGGCATCGAGAAGTTTCTGAAGCATCGCCACGTTTCCGGCTGTTGCGGCTTCCGACATCGGGGTCGAGCCATAATCGTTCGTCCGATTGGGTTTTGCTCCGGCCTTCAGCAGGCGGTCCACCAGATCCAGATCATCGCGATGCGCCGCCCAGTGGAGCGGCGTCGTTCCATCGGGCTCAGCAGCATTAACGTCGGCGCCTTTTGCGATCAACTCCAGAGCGGCTGTACGATTACCGGACTGAATGGCCACGGCAAGGGGAGCATCCGGAGCACCCGCCCCGAACAACAGCAAGGCGATTGCGAACCACGTTGCCATGTCAGACCTCCGAGAACTCGCCCGTGGAATCTCCGACGCTTTGCACCGGCACATCGGCACGGCGCATCAGCGTCAACAGCAGATTTGCGAGCGGCGTGCGATCCGGATATTTCAGATGCTGGTTCCCTTTCAACTTGCCGTTGCCGCCGCCAATGATTACCGCGGGCAACGGGAATTCGTTGTGGGCATCGCTGTTTGACATGTTGCTGCCGTAAAGAATGATCGAATGATCCAGGACGGTACCGTCACCATCCGGCATGGCCGCCAGCTTCGTCAGGAACTTCGCCAGCACGCCCGTGTTGTAGTTCTGAATCTTCACGAGCCGATCCATCTTCGCGCGGTCGCTCTTGTGGTGCGACAGCGCATGGAACGCATCCGGCACGCCGACGTGGTTGTACGTCATGTTACTGACTTCGGCAGCCATCATCATGGAGAAGACGCGCGTCAGATTCGCCTGGTAGGCCAGCGCAGTCAGATCCATCATCAGATTGATGTGTTCATCGAGCGTGTTGGGTATACCGGCAGGTGCATCAGGCAACTTCAGGCTGCCCAGATCGCTCTGCTCCATCTTCTGAACGCGGCGCTCGATCTCGCGAACCGTTTCGAGATACTCATCGAGCCTCGCGCGGTCTTCTACGCCAACCCGCCTTTTCAAGCCCGCGGATTCCTGGGCGACCACATCTAGAATGCTGTTGTACTGCTTCGCCAGCCTGGCGCGTTCTTCGGGCGTGTCGCCCTGGCCGAACAGCCGCTGAAAAAGCGACCGCGGGTTGCTTTCCATCGGCAGCGGTGTGGAGGCATTGCGGAACGAGATGGTTCCCGCATAGCTGCAACCATAGTTGCGATCGCAACCGGTGGGGCTGCGCGATTCGACGGCGATCTCCAGCGATGGGAACGGTGTATCCTGCCCGAGCTTTTCCGCAGCCAGCTGGTCGATCGTTGGCGCCGCGTGGGGCTCCTGCGTCTTTCGCGGCGCAACGCAATTGAGCCAGGTGCCGGGATTCAAAGAGTGAACCGGCGAAAGGCCCGCAACGGGTTTATTCTCCAGCCCGCTTACGATCGTCAGTTGTTTTTTGAACGGTTCGAGCGGCTGCAGGATCGGCGTGATTTCGAAGTCTTTACCGACCGCCGCCGGCGTCCAGGAGTCCATGATCGCGCCGTGAGGGAAATAGATGAATCCCATGCGCAACTTCGGACTGGCCGCAGTCTGCGCCAGCGGCGTTGCTGCCGGGACCATCGAATGCAGGAACGGAAGTGCCATTGAAACACCGACTCCCCGAAGGAACGTCCGGCGCGGAATGTGCTTCTTCGTAATGAACATTTTCATTCTCCCTGTTTGACTTGCGCTTTCTGGAACGGCGCGCTGTCGACAATTCCTTTCACGATCGACGAAAAACGATACCCATCACGCGACGCATCGCGCACGATCTTTCGCACCAGCGGCATATCGGTGTGTTCCACACTCCGCCCCAACGCATACATCAGCAATTTTTCGGTCAGGGCCTGGGCGACCTGGTCCGGGTTCGACGTCAGGGCCTTGCGTAACGCTTCGGGCCCGCTCACCGGAGTTCCGTCTGCCAGTTGACCTGCGGTGTCGATGGCCGTACCGGCATACTTGTCCACTGTGCGCCAGGTGCCGATGGCATCGAAGTTCTCCAGCGCGAAGCCCAGCGGATCCATGATCGCGTGACAGGAGCGGCAGGACGGATTGGCGCGATGTCTCTCCATGATTTCGCGCACGGTCCGAGCCTTTTCTCCCTCTACGTTCTCCTGGAACGCCTCGACGTCCGGCGGCGGCGCGGCCGGCGGTGTGCCCATTATCCGTTCGAGAATCCAGGCGCCGCGAAGCACCGGCGATGTGCGGTTCGGATAGGCCGTGACGAGCAGAACTCCGCCTTTGCCGAGCACTCCCCAGCGATTCGAATCGCTGAGTTTCACGCGACGGAACTGATCTCCGCGCACGTCCGGAATGCCGTAGTGCAACGCCAGTCGCTCATTGACATAAGTGTGATCTGCGGTTAGAAGGTCCAGCACGCTGCGGTCTTCGGTGAAGATGCTGTGGATGAAGAGTTCGAGTTCCCTTTCAAAAGCCTTCTTGAGGTTCGCGTCGAAATTTGGGAACAGGATCGGGTCGGGTTGTGCGGCGCGAATTGCGCGGAGATTCAGCCATTCGAATCCGAAGTTTTCCGACAGCGCATGAGCGCGCGGATCTGCCAGCATGCGCCGCATCTGTCTATCGAGGTTTCCAGACTGTCGCAGCGTGCCGCGGACAGCAAGGTTCATCAGCTCCTCGTCGGGACCCTGGCTCCACAGGAAAAACGACAATCGGGATGCAAGTTCCACATCCGAGATCGCGAAAACGTCACCGGGCTTTGCGTTCGCCGGAACTTCCACGGCCCGATACAGGAACTTCGGGCTCGAAAGAATCAGAGTAAGCGCGCCTTCAATTCCCGACTCAAAACTGCCGTTCGTCCGCCCGTCCTTGAAAAACGCGAGCGGCGCGGTGAGGTCGTCGTCTGTTAAAGGCCGTCGATACGCTCGACGTGCGACGTTCCTCAGGATTTCCGTGGCGCACGTGAGCTCCTGGGCGGTTGTTGCCCGTTCCGGCGGTGTGCAGGTGAGAATGCGCTTCCGGCTGGACGTGTCGCTGACGCCGATCGGCCGGTACGGTCCGGTAACCTGCACCTCGCGCACGCGCGGAATGCGATCCATTCCTCCGCCGGGCCGAAATGGATAGAGAATCTCGTCGGACTCCGCGCGCGTGCGTTCGACGAAGGTGACGCCAACCTTGCGGATGCCGGCTTTCACGCTCACACGAATCTGTTTGAACCGTTTGTTAATCGCATCGACGGCAACGGCCTGCGGCTGGTTCTGATCAATCGCGCGGATGTCTTCCGGTCCGCCCATCTTGTTTTCAAAAACCTTCAGACCGTCGATCACCAGGATCACGCGATGCTCATATTCCATGCCCTGCACATAACCGCCCGTCGCCATGTTGCCGATATCGAAGACGTACTCGCCGTCGGCCGGAAATGCATGCTCGAAAAGCATGCCCCCTCGCGTACCGAGAGGGAGTCCCACGATGTGAGAGGTTTGCTCGGGATCCGTTGCGCGATAGATGGCGCTGACGGCGCGGGCCTGCGGATTGCCGAGGGCGCGCCCGGTGACGAAGCGAGCCGCGGAAATGTACTGGTCCAAAAACGATGGCGAGACTTTCAGGACGCTCGCGATGTTGTCGAATCCATCGCTGAGATCATCTTCCGGCAGCAGCGTCGTGACGTCGACCTTGAGACCGAAAAGATCTTCGATCGCTCGGCCGTACTCGACGCGGTTCATGCGGTGGAGCGCCACCCGTCCAGGACTCGGACTCTCGGCTGCCGCACGATCCAGCGACGTTTCCAGCCAGGAGATCAATGACTTCACCGCGGTCTTTTCCGGCTGCCGCGCGCCGGGCGGCGGCATCATTCCACCGCGGAGTGTTCGAACCGCTTCTTCCCAGATCTTCGCGTCCTTGCCGACGTCGGCCAGGTTCAAGGTATCCAGAGCGAGCCCGGCAGTGCGCGAGCGTTGGTTGTGGCAGGTCACGCAGTACTGGTTGAGAAGTTCCTGCTGCGCGGTTTGCGCAGCCGCCGGTGCCGCGGTCGTTTGTGCAGTTTGCCCGGCCCGAAGGGCGTGCGAACCGGATGCCAGCAGCACGGCCGCACCTGCAGCGGCAATCCATGATCGCTTCATATGATCTGCCCCAGTTCCCGTGCA
>DASTBJ010000740.1:0-2045 GCA_035712125.1 Terriglobia bacterium | reverse complement strand
AGCAAACCCGCAGCTTCATGTACATCGACGATTGCCTCAAAGGCTCTCAGGAAATCATGCGGAGTGAAACGATTACTTTCCCCATCAATCTCGGCAGCTCAGAGAAGGTTTCGATTAACAGGCTGGTTGACGTCGTCGAAGAGATTGCTGGAGTCCGGTTAAGGCGGCGTTACAACTTAAACGCCCCCAAGGGGGTGAATGGCCGCAACAGTGACAATGTTCTGATTCAAAAAATGCTGGGCTGGGAACCGTCAATACCATTGAAAGTCGGTATGGAGCGGACTTACGCCTGGATTTATGACCAGATGAAGACCGGGGACTCCAAGCTAAGTACCGTCAATCGATGGTAATCCGCGTCGATACCTGCGGCCGTCGTGACCGCGCCCATTTTGCGCCTACTCCACTGATGCAGAGTTCCGGCGACGCGTCACATTGAAGACTCCCTGCACCTTAAAGCACACAGAGTCTGCGCGTAAGATTCCTGGCGGTTCGATGCTTGGCATTGAACGCGCAACCGCGGAATAATCAAGCGTATGGATGTAAAACCGTCGCAAGGAGGGGCACGCGTTTCCCGTCCGGAAGGACTGGACGCGGGAGTTCCACTGTCTCGGCGGGGAGATTTGGAAGCGAAACTCTTCGAACTGAAGCAGGACTTGACCGATCGCGAACGCGCCCTCTACAGGCTGACGAATTCGAATTCAAAGCGTAGTTTTCAGGCCCTCGAGCACGAAATAGCAACTCTCCAATCTGAAATAGCGAGTCTCAAATCCCAAATCCAGGATTTGATTTCCCACATCCACTACTGGAAAGCATCTTTTCATGAAGTGGTTACGAGCACATCGTGGAAGTTGACGGCTCCTGTCAGGTTTGTCGCCAAGCTGCTAAGAAATGTCACTGATCTGTTGAGCAGAACTGGAGCAAGCGAAAGGATGGCTGACTCTTCAGTCTTGTTACCCCCCGAGACGCCAGACCAAGCGCAACTCACCACTGATCCTAACGTCGAAGAGGACAATACAAATGACGACCGAATACTGCTCTTGGAAACTGCCGTGCGAGATTTTCTCGCCACTCCCCAGGATACGAGCGGCGACGGCCGATATGTTCACCACGTTCCGCACAACATCAATGCACGCTTCCTGGAAGTGAGAGCCATCGCCTTCTATAAACCACAATCCTCAGTTCCTCTGAAAGGTTCCGACGATTCTGGTGTCTTGAACAACTGGACCGCCATCAGCGGGGCTGTCCCGAGGTATCTCGGGCATTATCAACCCCACATCCCGGATCATCTCGGTTATTACGACTTGCGGGTCCCGGAAGTATTGAGACGACAGGTCGAACTCGCGAGACAATATGGGGTCTACGGTTTCTGCTTTCAATACGGACAGCTGTCGGATGTCGAATCGCTTGATCTCCCACTCAAACAACTGCTTTCCGATTCGAACCTGGAAATTCCTTTCTGCTTATCCTGTGATTGCGATGCTATCTCGGGATCGCAAGAGGATTCCGCGCTTCTTGAACTTCTGGCCCGGATCTTTGCAGATCGACGTTATATCCGCATAGATGACAAGCCCTTGCTCGTGCTTTCGGGAATTCTAAGCGCAGCGGACGTGGAAAGCTCGCGAAGCCGGGCACCTGACATGGGGCTTCCCGGTTTCTACATTGTTGCTGTGTCCCGCTCGGACTCGAATGAATCCCCTGCGATGAACGTTGATGCGATCGTTGAAGATGCCACCGGTCGAAGGGGTGTTGCCGCCAAGGCAGAGTTCGCCTTAATCGATCCTCTCTTTGGTGGGGAGACCTATCGATATTCCGAGATCATGGAGAAATACAGCTCGACAGTGCACTCTTCCAGCGTCGTTTTTAAGAATGTCGTGACGGGCTGGGACACTGAGCCCCTTTACCCCGGAAACGGCTGCTCTTTTGCGGAAGCGAGCCCAGCGCTCTACGCGAGATGGCTCGACCGGTGCTGCCGTCATACGATGTCACAGCGTCCTGCCGAGCGTTTTCTATTCATTAGCTCCTGGAACGATTGGTTGGTTGGTGCT
>DASTBJ010000739.1:0-11088 GCA_035712125.1 Terriglobia bacterium | reverse complement strand
CAAACCCGCACCTCGTCTGTCGGACGGCACCGTCAACCTTGGAATCACCTCTGCCGAAAAGGGATTGTGGCTTCCGAGAGATCGAACGGATCTGGGCCGTCGATCCACGCTTGCGCCGGTCGACACGATTCCGTTTCAACCGTGGGCGAAAGCGCTCTATGAGGATCGCCAGATCCACGAACTGGAGCCGCATACGCGCTGCCATCCCTCCGGCGCGGCGCGTCAGTTCCAGACCCCCTATGGCGTGGATTTTGTACAGCTGCCCGAGCTGCAGCGGATTTTCATCGTCGACGTCGGTGGACCGCACACGTACCGCGTGGTTCACATGAATGTGCGACCGCGGCCGGACAACGTTCCGACCAGTTACGGCCATTCTGTCGGGCACTGGGAAAAAGACACACTCGTAGTCGAAACGGTGGGCTACAGCGAACGGTTCTGGATCGACAGGACCGGACTTCCACACACCGAAAAACTTCGGACCGTTGAGCGTTTCACGCGGACGGATTTCGAGACGATCAAGTACGAAATTCTCATCGACGACCCGAACGTCTATACGAGGCCCTGGTCTGGAGGCTTTGATCTGCGCTGGAGTGCCAATGCCGAACTATTCGAATACGTCTGCCAGGATAACAACACTGCGACAGACTACATGATGAAAGGTGACGAGGCCGTCTCCTTCAGGAATGCAATCACACCGTAGGTAAACGGTCCCGATTCACACGGCCGGAATCGCGATCAGTGTTGGTCTAATCGACGACTTCGCCCCGCCCGCGGCCCCAGCTAAATCCGTCGGAGGTACGCGATATGGTTTGTACCAGCACACGATACTCTCCCGGCGTGCGCGATGGACGTCCGGTAATCACCACCTGGTCGCCCACTTTGAGTGTCTGCTGGTTAACGCCCTGTCCCGCCAGTTGCGCGGCCCCGCCCCACTCCAGCGACCAACGCTGCATCTTGCCCTCGGAGTCGGGCGCCTCGACGTGGATGAACGAGTGCGGGTTACGAATCGAGATCTGCACAAGCTTCCCTTCAAGCTTGACCTCTTCTTTTGTCTGGTAGACCGCGCTGAAAGAGTGATGCGCCGACAGGCTTGCAGTAACCAAAAACACCGTCATGCCCAGCGCAAACAGGATTCGGTGACTCATCGTCTTCCTCCTAAACAGGTCGGGTTCTTCATCTAAACCTTCCCACTACTTCGCAGAGCATGGCGTGGGACTCCATCCCGAAGCATCGGGGAGTTTCTTGAAATTGGCGCTTGTGACATACGGCTGGCTGAGGTACTGCGGGTCTTCAATCACAGTAGAGATCACAAGGTACCGTTCGCCGTTGGGACCAAGATGGCTCTCGAAATATTCGGTCATCGTCGTGTTCGAGCTATAAGGCACGCCGTTCTTCCGAAGGTAGCCTGGGCGCATCCTTGTAGTGACGACCTTTATGAATCCCCCGGGTCCGGAGAGATCGCCCTCCGCAAAGCGAGTGCCGCGTCCTCCGGCGGTTTCCCACTGGGCGATGGACCGGCCCTGCCACGTAAGATCTCCGTCCGCGGGCGGAGTACCGAATTGCAGCAACCGGGTTTGCGTTCCCGCGTCGGCATCGATCCGCAGCGTGTTGTCATTCTCCCAGGTGATGTGCAGGCGACCCGGCATCCGCATGATGCCCGCCGCTCCGTACGCCTTGCACTGCTGACCGTCGGCTTCATCCTTCGCGGAATCCCAGCCATCCGCGACTTTTCGGCCTTCGGGATTGATCGGAACGCCGCCGTATTCGCCTTTCGGCGGTGTGACCATTCGGAACTTCCAGTCTTCACTGATGACGGAAACCCAGTAGCCCGTGAGGTCATATGGCGCAGTCGCGCGCGCCCCCCTGCCCGCTGCGGCCTGACCACCGCCTCTTCCGCGTTGGGCGTGAAGTTCCCCGGGTTCCGCGAACAATACGAGAGCCGCCACAACCGACATGATGCCTGCGATTCGCGATCTCATAACGCCTCCACTACTTCGCTGTGAGGCTGCGATAGACCGCCTCAATGAACATGTCGGTTGTCCAGGGGCCTGTGGTCGATCCGTAACGTCCATCAAAGTCTCTCGTCGGGTTGGCGGCTTTCACCTGCTGCACCGTCATTCCACTTTTGATCAAGTCCTGAACGCGGTCGCGAATCATCACGAGCATATTGCGATAGGTGGCCACGTCGGCTGTATCCGAGAGGCGTCCGTGCCCCGGTATGATCCACGTTCCGCCCTGCGAACGTGCCTCCGGTACAGCGAGATCGAGGATCGTTGCGAGCGCATCGATAGTTCCTTGAAGGCTGCCGCCCTTTTCAATATCGATCACCGGGTAGCTGACTGTGGAGAAGACGTCGCCCGCCGCAATGACCTCCGAATGTCGAAAATAGACGATGCTGTCACCATCGGTGTGGGCCTTTGGTACGTGGTAAACAACAACGGGTTCGCCGTTGAAGTACTCGCTCAGCTTGTAAGTGTTGCGATGATAGGTTTCGTTCGACCAGGCTCCGGGAGGCAGGAGCGGCTTATCGCCGGAGGCGCCGCTCATCCGGAAGAAAGTGTTTTGGTGTGCGATCCGCATGGCGTCTTCACCACCGCCGCGCGGATGGAAGCCCACTGCCGCGACCTTCTCATTGCCACCCGTGTGCTCCGTATCGACGGACGTATTGATGATGTAGCGGACGGGTCGCGTCGGTGTTGGCGAACCTATCACGCCATTCATATACACACTCGACCACCCGAAGGGCATCGACGGGCAGTTCACGCCCAGACATTGATTGGGACGCTGTGAACCTGCGACGTCTTTCGCAAGTTGATTTATCGCAGTGATCACCTTGTCGGTCATATTCGCCGGGCCGGTATCGACCAGCAGCAAGCCATCCGGACCGACTGACACGGCGATGTTGTTGCCGTCTGCAATCAACATGTACACGTTGCGTTGCACCGGCATGATGTGGACCTGGCCATCCCTGGGACTTTGCGCTCGAATTCTTTCATTCGCAGAAAAGGCAGACCGTGACGCCGGTACCGCGGATTTCGTCGTGACGTTCGGCTGATAGCCGGGATAGATCGTGTGCAAGCCGCCCCGTGCAGCTTCTGCCGGAATCCATTTCTGTGTTTCCAGCCATTCGGTCAGGAACGGATTCTTTCCTGGCAGATAGTGCGGCACGAAGTGAGGATCATTGCCGCCATTCTCGTCGAACGAGGCCGTGCACGGTTCGATCGGCACGTGCAGTGAAGGCGTCAGTTCGTGCGTCGTCGACTGGATGAAAGGTTCATCGAGGTAGAGGGGATCGTCGACGATCATGAAGGTGGTCATGTAGTTTCCGTACCGCGAGATGTACTCGGTCATCGTGTACATGTCGCTGGTTTGCGGACCACTGCGTTTGAGATAGCCGTCCTTAAGATGAGTCGTCGTGACGACCAGAGTGTTGCCCACCCACTTCCCGGTGGAGAAACCTGTCCACGTGTGCGGCGCCCACGCGGGTGGATGCGGGCGTCCATCCATGTAAATGATTCGATCGAGAGACCGCCAATGCTGAACGTGATACGCCGAGATGCCTCGCGTGAGCGGATCGATCTCTTTGATAATCCGTGCGCCGCCAACACCTCGCCAGACGTGGGGTGCCGAGTGGGGCCGACATTGATACTCCGGCGTGCCCCATATCGACTCCGCGGTCGTTTCCGCCCTGAGCCGCCCGGCCGCGTTGAAGGGAATTCCCAGATAATCGCCCAGCGGGGGTTGTCCGGGATCCTCATGGCTTCTCACAGACCATTCGCCGGATAAATCGATTTGCGCGAAGGCGGGGACAGAAACCAGCATTGCTGCAACAGTTAGAAGGAGCAGTCCCAGAGACCGGACCCGATTGACGGTGTTCATACGTTCACCTGCTAAAGACGGTCGGAATTCTTGTGCGGAGACTAGCACCGGTGTTTCGCGCAGTCAAAAGCAAAAACCTCTCGAAACGTGCAAGAGAGTGGATTCTGCATAGTCCACCGGATCACACGTATCGCCCGTCAGGAATCGTTGCGCAAACGTTCAGACGTTGAGCCCACATTTGATCAACGTCACCGAGATCTACGGCCGTTCCGGCGCGACACCTTCCGGTTAGAAGGCGTCCTCGCATCAATGATGTCGCATCAATGCATCTCTGTGATAGCATCACGTCATGCGGACTACAGTCACTCTCGATGACGACGTCGCCGCTCGTCTGGAACGCGAGCGTCTGAAGCGGCGCGCCTCATTTAAGACAATAGTCAACGAGGTGCTTCGAGCGGGGTTTGAAGCGATCCAGGCGCGCAAGCCGAGCTCATCGAAGCTTTTCCGGACGGAAGGATTCGATCTTGGGCACAGTCTGGTAGGCAGCCTCGACAATGTTGAGGAGGTCTTGTCGCGAACTGAAGGCGAGGATCATCGGTGATTCTCGTCGATGCGAACATCCTTATCTATGCCGCAAACCGTGCCTCACCCGACCATGACGCTGCCCGTACCTGGCTGGACGAGAGGTTGAGTGGAACGGCCCGAGTGGGGTTGCCGTGGCCGTCCCTTCTGGCTTTCGTCCGCATCGCGAGCAATCCCGGGATCGTTCAGCGGCCCGTTACTCCGTCCGCCGCATGGAGACAGGTTCAGGCTTGGTTCGGATCTGAGGCGGCATGGATTCCCCTTCCGGGATCTCGCCATATCGAAGTGTTCGAGCAATTGCTGCAGCGGCGGTTCATGACCAGCCGCCTGGTCCCCGACGCACACCTCGCCGCGTTAGCCATCGAGCATGGGCTTACGCTGTGTTCTTCAGATGGAGACTTCGCCAAATTCCCGGGCCTGAAATGGGAGAATCCGCTCAAAGCATAGGAGAAGGAGTGGAGAAGATCCGCCGCGGTAGCGCTCCACGATCCCGCCCACGTGTTGCGCAGAGATCGAACTTATAGCGGCCCCAGAGACCGGACCCGATTGAGCGTGTCAAAGTGTCGTTCATTCTCCACCCGTCCGCGCGGTTTTCGACAAAGTGGCGTTCGGCCTGGAATACGAGCCCGCAGCAACAGCAGACACTCCCTTTTATTTCAACATCTGAACGGTAAGCGCCGATGCGGGCGGTCTGGACTACCATTTGCCAGTAAACCGCTGGAGGGGGATTGATGGACGCGAAAAAGCTCACTCGATCCACTGCGAAGTGTGTGGCGGGCGGAATCGGTTTGGCAGGCGCGGTCTACGCCGTATATGCCGGAATAACCTGGTTACGTTATGGCAAAACGAAACCGGCGACAGGCGACGACGCGGATGCGTTGTTGGACCAGTTTATGCCGATCTGCGATATCCGGGAGCGGCACAGGATAGCCGTGGCGGCGCCAGCAGAAGTCACATTTTCAGCTGCCAGGGATATGGAGTTTGAGGACAACATTCTGGTGCGAGGAATCTTCAGGGCAAGGGAGTGGATTCTGCGCAGCCAACCGGATCACACCGCCCGCCCGTCAGGAACATCAGGAATTGTCGCGCAAACCATGTCATTGGGCTGGGGGGTGCTGGCTGAGCAGCCGGGGCGCGAGATCGTTATGGGCTGTGCCACAAAGCCGTGGCAAGCGAACCCCGTCTTTCGTGCCCTGCAGCCGGATGAATTCGCCGCCTTTAAAGAGCCCGGGTACGTCAAGATCGTCTGGACCCTGCGAGCCGATCCTGTAAGCAGCCACAGCTCTGTCTTTCGAACGGAGACTCGCGCGGTCGCTACGGACCCCGCGGCACGCCGGAAGTTCCGGCGGTATTGGTCGTTGCTCTCTCCGGGAATCATCCTCATTCGCAGCGCGATGCTACCCACGGTCAAGGCGGATGCAGCGCGACGTTGGAGAATCCAGCGAGCGGCAGACTGGCCAGAGCGAGGTGTAGGAGCTTCCACATGACGACGTCAGACGCTTTCGTCATTCACGGACACGTCAGCCGTTGCTTTGAGGCCGTGCGTGAAGCATTCCGTGAAAACTTTGTTCACAGACATGAGATAGGCGCCGCGTGCTGCGCCTATTACCGCGGTGAGAAAGTTGTCGATCTGTGGGCCGGCGTTCGTGACAAGGCTACGGCCGCACCGTGGGAAGACGAAACGATGGTCCTGGTACATTCGGCCACCAAAGGCCTCGCCGCCATGACACTGGCCATCGCGCATTCTCGAGGATGGCTGGATTATGAGTGGCCGGTTTGCAGGTATTGGCCGGAGTTCGCGCAGCAGGGCAAGGAGCGAATTACCGTTCGACAACTGCTGGCGCACCAGGCGGGGCTGTTTGCTCTGGATGAGCCGGTGGACCGCGAACTCGTGGCCGATTTGGACAGGTTAGCCGTGGTGCTCGCACGACAAAAGCCCTTTTGGGAACCCGGAACTCGCCAGGCCTATCACGCCATCACCCTGGGCTTCTATGAAAGCGAGTTGTTGCGGCGCGTCGATCCACAGCATCGCAGCCTGGGTCAGTTCTTTCAGGACGAAATTGCAGGGCCTCTCAGGCTGAACGTCTATATCCGGTTGCCGGAGGCGATCCCGAACTCACGGCTTGCGACAATTACACAGCCCGGCGCGCTGGAAATGCTGCGCGGCTTTGGCCTTCGCTTCACGTTGGAGGCCGTAAGTCACCGGTCCAACATCTACCGCGCCCTCATCGGTTCCGCGCTGCCTCACGATCAGCAGCGCGTTTACGCGCGCAATCTCGAAATCCCGTCGGGTGGCGCCGTCGGCACCGCACGTGCAATCGCGCAGGCCTACAGTGTTTTCGCGACGGGGGGATGCGAGCTTGGGCTTCGTCCGGAAACGCTGGCCCTGCTGGCGGCGCCTGCGATTCCGCCGGCGCGCGGCTTCTATGACGAGTGCCTGAAGGGCCCCGGCGCTGAATTTTCGCTGGGCTTTATGAAGTCCAGCTCTGCGTTTCCTTTCGGCAGCGCCAGTTCGTTTGGTTCACCCGGTGCCGGCGGTTCGCTTGGCTTCGCCGATCCGGAAGCCGGAGTCGGTTATGCGTACGTCATGAATCGAATGGGGACGGACCTGACCGGCGACCCGCGGGATGTCGCGCTTCGAGAGGCCCTCTACGGCTGTATTCGTTCCACCTCAATAACAAATCGGGCACCTCGAACCCCAAATTCTGAATTGCGAGGCGAATTTGGGTTTCGAGGTGCCTGACCACTCTTTCCGGTGCGTCAACACCTCGGATTATGTTAGTTTTACGGGCAAAACCTGTCTTTCCCGGGGGTATTTCGATTGTTGCAGTCGCGGGTGTGGGCATTCCTCTTGTGCATGGTGCTGGCGGCAGAAGTCCCATCAATGGGGCAGAATCCCGCGGATGCGCTGAACCCCGATACGCTCTACCGCCTCGGACCGGATTCCCTGGAACAGCCCGGTGTCCCGAAGGGCGAAATCCGCGGGCCTTTCACGCTGCCGTCGACGGCTTATCCGGGCACCCAGCACACATATTGGGTCTATGTGCCGGCGCAATACGATGCTGCACGGGAAGCCAGTCTGATGATTTTCAACGACGGGCAGGCTTTCCTTGCCCCGGCTGGTAACCTCCGCGCATTCAACGTTCTCGACAATCTGATTTACCGGCGCGAGATTCCGGTCATGATTGCGGTGTTTATCAATCCCGGGCGCCGTCCGGATCAGCCGGAACCGACGCCGCAGAACTGGGGCGATCGCGATACGAACCGACCGACGGAATACAACTCGCTGGACGATCGCTACGCGCGGGTGATCGTGGACGAGCTTCTGCCTGTGCTTTACAGGGAGTACAACCTTTCGAAAGATCCCGAGCAGCACGGCATCGGCGGCGCGAGTTCCGGTGCGATCGCGGCGTTCACCGTCGCCTGGGAAAGACCGGGACACTTCCGGAAAGTTCTCAGTATCGTGGGGAGCTTCACAAATATCCGGGGCGGCCACCAGTATGCCGAGATCGTGCTCAAGAGCGAGAAGAAGCCGATACGCATCTTCCTTCAGGACGGCCGCAACGACAATCGCGCGCTCAACGCCAATGGCAACTACGATGAGACGCGTGACTGGTTCTATCAGAACGTCCGATTAATGCAGGCTCTCACGACAAAGGGATATGAGGTCAACTACGCCTGGGGCATGAACCGTCACGGCCAGGCCATGGGCGGTGCCATCATGCCGGAGATGATGCGCTGGCTCTGGCGCGATCAACCGGTTTCCACCGACCCGCGCAATCAGGACGAACGATCTCCCCGCGCGCCGGCGGCGAGGAACTGAATGGTGCATCACGTTTCAAGAAGTGCGGTGCTGGCGCTGGGGATTCTCATCTTCAGCGCTGCAGGGATTCGCTCGCAGCAGACGCCGACCTACGAGTCGGCGGTTATTCCAGTCCTGCGCGGGACCTGTGTCCAATGCCACAACGAAAACCTTGCGTCCGGGGGCGTAAATCTAAAGCCGCTGGAACGACGGGAATCCTTTGCTGCCGAGCGTGAGCAATGGGAGACGGTCCTTCGCAAACTGAAGACAGGCGAAATGCCGCCGCCTGCCGTGCAGAAGCCTGAGGGGTTGGCATCCATGGTCCGTGTGATTGAAAGTGAGCTGGACCGGCTCGATCGCAATACCCGGCCCGATCCCGGCCGTGTGACCGCGCGCCGCCTCAACAGAACCGAATATCGCAACACGATCCGCGATCTGGTGGGCGTGGAGTTCCAGGCCTCCCAGGAATTTCCCACCGACGATTCGGGCGAAGGATTCGACAACATCGCCGACGTTCTGACGGTATCTCCACTGCTGGCCGAGAAGTATCTTGCTGCGGCCGAGCGCATTTCTGCACGTGCTCTTGGGCTTGTAAAGTTGCCGAAACCCATCAGCGCCTCGTATGCCGCCGATGTTGGAGGGGGTCAACTCGCGGGGACCACCGGTGCAGCGCGACGCACGGGCACAAGCTTTATAGAGCGCGTCCACCGGATTGAATACGACGGCGACTACGTCATCCAGGCGGGATTATCCGGACACCGCGGACCTGAAGGAAAACCAGTCAACATGGGGTTCTGGATGGACGGGACGCTCTTGTATAGCGAAGAGGTGGCGACCACGCCTCCGAAGTCTGTGTATTTCTCTCCGTATGAGGTGAAGGAGTTCAAAGTTTTTCTTCCTGAGGGACTTCATACCTTCCGCCTCGGTTTCATGAACGATGAGATCGGCGCGAGTTTTCCGCGCGCAAAGGCTTTTGATTCGAGCGCGAACAAGTATCCGCACTACATCGGTATTCTCGGCCCCGAAGCGCCGGCCGCTCCGCCGGCGAGCCGCAATAAGATCCTGATCTGCGATCCGGCCTCCGGCAGAGCATGCGTGGAGCGCATCGTCACCAGCCTGGCGCGGCGGGCTTATCGACGACCAACGAAGCCAGCAGAAGTCGCCTCGCTGATGAAGCTCGTGGATCTGGCACGGAACGAGGGAATGGATGTCGAACGCGGAATTCAGACGGCGTTGACCGCGGTGCTTGTTTCCCCCGATTTCCTCTTCCGCATTGAGCGTGATGCCGAACCCCGAAACCCGACGGCGACTCATCGCGTCTCCGATATCGAACTTGCCAGCCGCCTCAGCTACTTCCTTTGGAGTTCGACGCCCGACGACGAATTACTTTCTCTGGCAGAGAGCGGGAAGCTGAGTACTCCCGTGGTCCTCGATGGACAAGTCGCGCGCATGCTTTCCGATTCGCGGTCTTCAGCGCTCGCCGACAATTTTGCCGGGCAATGGCTCGAAACTCGTAATCTGGATTCTGTGAAGCCGGATCCCGAGCGCTTTCCCGAATGGAGTGGGGAACTCAAAGAGGCTATGCGGACGGAGACACGTCTCTTTTTCGACTCGGTCCTGCGGGAGAACCGTCCAATCTCGGAATTTCTGACGGCCCGTTACTCCTTTCTCAATGAGTCACTGGCGCGCTTCTATGGCATTGACGGGATCAAAGGCGCGGAATTTCGCCGCGTGGAACTGTCCTCGCCCGAGCGCGGGGGTATCCTGAGCCAGGCCAGTGTCCTGACCGTCTCGAGTTATCCGACGCGAACTTCCGTGGTAATCCGAGGACGGTACGTACTCGAGAATATTCTGGGCTCGCCTCCTCCACCTCCACCCGCGAACGTCCCGCCGCTCGATGAAGAGTCTGCCGGCGTCGTGCAGTCGCTGAGGCAACAGATGGAGCAGCACCGCGCGAATCCTACGTGCGCTGCGTGCCATTCAAAAATGGATCCACTCGGTTTTGCTCTGGAGAACTACGACGCCATCGGAAAATGGCGGACGATGGACGGAAAATTTTCAATCGACACGAGCGGCACGATGCCGGATGGGACGCGTTTCAGTGGACCCGCAGAGTTGCGCCACGCGCTCGCGTCCCGGCTGCCACAGTTCTCTGAAGCGCTGACGCGCAAGATGCTGGTTTATGCGCTCGGGCGCGGTCTGGAATCGTACGATCGCCGGAGCGTCAATGCGATCCTGAGCAATTGGGAGAAAAAGGATTACCGGTTTCAGTCATTGATCTTCGAAATCGCACACAGCCTTCCATTTCATTCGAGACGGGGAGAGCCATGATCATCACGAAGAGAGCATTGCCTCGGCGAACGTTCCTCCGCGGTGTGGGGGTCGCGGTAGCCCTTCCATGGATGGAAGCCATGCTTCCGGCCATGCCCACGAGACAAGATTCGCGAGCAGCCGGAAGGGCTCCGGTGCGGCTGATGTTCTTGTATGTGCCGAACGGCATTGATATGGAGAACTGGAACCCCGCCTACAGCGGCCCGCTCGGCGAATTACCTCGAATCCTCAAGCCGCTCGAACCGTATCGAGACGATGTGCTCATGCTCAGCAATCTCACGCATAACTGGGCCCGCGTTCTCCTTGATGGGCCGGGGGACCATGGCCGGTGTTCAGCGAACTATCTGACGGGAGCGCATGTCCAGAAGACTGACCGGAGCATCCACGTCGACGGCACGATGTCGATGGATCAAGTGATTGCAAACGGTATCGGTAACCAGACGCGTCTGCCCTCGCTTGAACTCGGAATGGAAGATCCGCGCCAGTCCGGCAATTGCGATTCGGGCTATTCCTGCGCGTACACGAACAATCTCGCGTGGAAAAGTCCGACGCAG
>DASTBJ010000738.1:0-11540 GCA_035712125.1 Terriglobia bacterium | reverse complement strand
GGACGGCAAATAAAGACCAGCTCGCGGCTTCGCGTCGGGCTGACGCCGGTGACATTGTAGGGTCCTTCAATGATCGCGGTGCGGAACTTCGGGAGTCCTCCGACCATGTGGATCTCCTGGCTGTCCCGCAATGCGGGTTGCCAGACATCCTGCCGCTGTGCCGGACGTTCGCGCCATGTGAAACCGACGTCGTGCGGCCCGGCAGTCACCTTGACTCGGGCGGTCATTCGGGCGTCAAGGATCGGCTGGGTTTCGGTGAGCGACTTGCCTTGTTCTTCGTGATCTTTGGGTCCGCCAATCGTGGTTGCGAACACTTCTTCACCATCGATGGTGATCACGAATGTGTGCGGCGTGTCGTGACCCTCGACGCCGATATAGCCCTCTTCCACGCCGCGGTAAAGGCGTGCGGCCAGCTTATATTCGCCGTCGGCCGGGAAGATATGCCGCACCACGGTCCCGCCGCGCGTGCCGAGCGGCAATCCTTCGACATAGGCGTTCTGCGTGAGTTCGTTGCTCAGGGAATACTCGACAGTTCCGGGCACCGCTTTCGGGTTACCCACGGCCATCGTGCTGATGCGCTGCGCCACGGTCACGTACCGGTCGAGAAGCATTGGCGACGTCTTGAGAGAGGCCGCTATGTTATCAAACCCGAAGTCCGCGTCATCGCTGGGCAGCAACGCGGTGACGTCCACATCGATCGCGAGCAGGTCGCGCACGGCGTTGCCGTATTCGGTCCGGTTGAGACGGTGAACGACGTATCGCCCTGGCGCCACGCCGCGGGACGCCCATCCTCGATCAAGCGAGTTCGCCAGCCAGGTCGTGAACGCGGCGTAGTCGGTTTCCCGGGGGCGCGGCGATCCCTGTGGCGGCATTGCCCGCACGCTCAGTTTACGTAGCACCCGTTCCCAGGTCTCCGCGCTCTCGACAACGTCATCGAGGTTGGCACTCTCGAGATTCACCGGGTGTGATGACGGTTGTGGGTTCCGCGAACTGTGACATCCCACGCAGTACTGATTGACGAATCCGCGATAGGTTTTTGCGTCCGCAGCCGGAGCCGGGGTGACAGCCGCAGGTTTCGACACCGCTTGCGCCGTTGTCCGTACAGACGTAGAGGGATTACCCGTCTGTGCGAGCATCACGGCCGCACCACAGCAGGCTATAGCGGCAGTCGTAAGAAATCTGGTCATTGTGAACCCGTGGGCGTCGCGGATGCGGCATTCTTCTGGTCTTCCGTTGTTGCAGGCAGCGGCGGCGGGACCGGTGCGGGATCGTTCGGCCCGAGTTTCATCAACTCGCGCAGGGTCGCGATCACTGCGTCACGAGAATCACGCCGCGGGCGCCAGGCGCGCGAATCGTTATTGTTGCCCGGCGGCGGTGGCGGTTCCGGCTTCTCGGCCAACAGCAGGGGCGTGAGGTTGTCTTTGTTCACGGCATCGAGCTTCGCGCCCGCGGCCACAAGGTAACGGATCATGTCCGTGCGGCGCGCGGTGACAGCCTGATGGAGCAGAGTGGCACCGTCGTTCGCCTTCGCATTCGGATTGGCGCCGGCTTCGAGCAGCACCTTGAGCGCATCGCCTGGATCGCGATTCGACGGCTCGCGATACGGCGGTGCAATCAATCGCTCGAACCCGGGTCCAGCGGCAAACGGGGCGCCGCGCCCGCCGGTCATGGCCATCATCGCCGGTGTCTTGCCGACATTAGCTTTACCGCCGCGGCCCGGAGCGCCACCCTCGCCCTCCTTTTTCCGTTCAGCAGGACTCCAGTCGACCTGCGCGCCGTGTTTGACCATCAGCTTGAGAGCCTCGACATCCGCTGCAAGGGCGGCCCGGTAGAACGGCGAGGAATTGTGCTCCTCGGCGCAGCACAGAGAGGTATTGTGAATCTGTCCGACGAAAGGTTTGTTTGGATCTGCGCCCCGCTCAAGCAAAAGCTTGATCAGGTCGAGCGCCGTGAGCTGATTCTGATGATCCGCGCGCAGTCTCGAACCGTCGCGAGCGTACATGTCGCTTGTCGCGTCGTGCATGTCGACGGCAAAGAACAGTGCGCCGTCGTTCGCATCAGCCCCAAGGTCGAGCAACGTTTTGGCCAAATCGAATCGGTCGTTCACGATCGCTATCGAAGTCGCGGTGACACCGTCACCGTTGGTGGCCTTCAAATCGGCGCCGCCATCGACAAGCGCCCGCACCACATTCTCGTGACCATTGCGGACAGCGAACATCAATGCGGTGAAACCGCCGGTCGCGTGGTCGGCGTGCTTGCGAGTCGTCAGCGCCGAGACGTGCGCCTTCGCGTTGGGATCGGCTTTTGCGGACAGCAGCGCATTAACGACATCCACGTGTCCTTCTTCAGCAGCCCGCATGAGTGCTGTCTGTTTCTGATAGCTGTCGAAAGCGTTCGGATCCGATCCGGCCTTCAGCAGCAGTTCTACCGCGTCGAGTTTGCCGGTCCGTGATGCGGCCATCAGCGGCGTCTCCCCTTCGGGGTGCACGGCCTTCCGCACATCAGCGCCGGACTTCAGCAATTCCGCGATCATCGCTGTGTCGCCCGTGCGGCTCGCCTGCAGCAGTGGTGTAACGCCGTAGCGGTTGATCGCATTCAAATAAGCATCGGCAGCAATGAGAGCTCGGGCGGTCTGCAGGTCGGAGCCATACACGGCCCATAGCAGAGCCGTCGAGCCATCACGCCCGGGCTCGTTGACGTTGACACGTTTTGCGATCAGCGTGCGCACCGTCTCGAAATCACGGTCTCTCGCCGCGACGACGATCGCCGGATCTGTTTTCACCTGCCCCAAAACTACGGCGGATATCGCCACGACCCCCAGAAGCAACACGCCCAAACGCCGGGCCGACCGTTTTGGTTTAAACATGCGGGACCTGCCTTCGAATAAATCGGTTAAGTCGAACTTGAGCCTGATCTTACCCCGTCTGGAGTGAGGACAACAAGCAACAATTGGAGTGAGTATCTTGCAGAGTGTCGAACGGGAGCGCGGATCGTTGCGGAGTGGGAAATCTTGACCCATCCGTGACGATCCGTCGCCCGGTGGCCTTGAGCGGATACGCTACTGAGAGGCTCGTTCCTCGGCGCCCTTCAGCACAACACCAGTCGCGATAAGTCCCACTGGGAGCAGCCACCCAGGAAGATCGAACTTGAACACCGCGATACCCAGTACTACGAGTACTCCAACCATGATTACCGCACGCATTCCAGAGAAACCCATCGCACCCTCCTTGTCAGACGGGCCCGAGGGTAGGGCGGGGACACGCACAAGCCAAATTCTTTGTGTCACGATTCCACGGACATCAAAAGGAGCGTCCGGTCGTCCAGAAGCTCTCTTCCGCGCGCAAATTTTTCCACGTCGGCGGCAATAGCCCCCAGGACTTGCTGAGGTCGCGTCCCGTTCTGGGATCGCATCACGTCCATCAGCCGTTCGACCTCATACATGTTCTCGTCAGGATCCTCGCATTCTGTAATGCCATCCGTGTAGAACAGCAGCCGATCTCCCGGTTCCAGGACAAACTCCTCACACGGGATTGACTCGAGGTTCATGAGCAGCAGAGGTAGCGTCGAATCGAATTCGAGCAGTCGAACCTCGCCTTTCCGAAGCAGCAACGGCGGCAAATGTCCGCAGCACGCCACGCGCATGCGAAGACTTCGTTGATTCACAACAGCGTAAAAGGCCGTCGCCAGCATCGAAGATCCCCACATGAACCGGAAGTGTCGATTAATGAACTGCAAGACTTCGACCGGATCCGAACGCCGACCGGGAAAGGCATGAAAGACCGCGCGAACCATTGCCATGACAATGGCCGAAGGAGCGCCGTGACCGGAAACGTCCGCTATGAGTACTCCCATCTCATCGTCCGAAATCCGGACGACGTCGTAGTAGTCCCCGCCAACATGGCGGCTCGTTTCATAGAGAGCGGCAAAATTAAGGGTGTAGCCCGTCAGCAGCGACGGCGGCAGAATCATCCGCTGCATCTCTGCCGCACTTGCCAATTCCTGGTCCAGTTCGTCGCGGCTCCTTCGCACCTCATGTTCGAGCCGACGCAGGGCAAGATGATTCGAAACTCGAGCGAGAACTTCTTCGGCCTGGATGGGCTTCGTGATGTAGTCCACCGCCCCCAGCTGCAGGCCGGCGACCTTGTCGCCCACTTCCCCGAGCGCAGAAAGAAAAATAACAGCGATGTCCCGAGTCGCCGGATCAGCCTTAATCTGCCGGCAGACACTAAAGCCATCCAGTTCGGGCATCATCACGTCGAGCAAGATCAGGTCGGGATGGGTTCGACGAGCGATTTCGATCGCAGACTTCCCGTTGGTCGCAACCAAAATGCGGTGCCCTGTCGCTTCAAGGGTGCGCACGAGCACCTGGATATTTACAGGACTATCATCGACGACGAGGATCGTGGGCGTAGAGCCGTGACTAGTCGGCATGACCCCCGGCCTTAGCCTGCAGCGATTCTGCAAGCTGAATAACGGCGGCAAAATCAAACTTCGCCCGCAGGCGTGCCAGATGACTGCCGAGCTTCATCTCGGTGGAGTTTCCTCTCGCCAACTCATGAACGATCACGTCCAGATCGGCGATACTTCCGATGGACGCGGCTTCTTCAAGTCTTCGTCCGATATCTTTCAGCGAGCCATCACCCGGAACCACGACAGCATCGTCTCCTTCCTGGACTTCCTCGCCGGGAGCCACAAAGTGGACCTTTGTATGCCGTTGGAGCTTCTGAAACAACTGTTCGGCGCGAATGGGCTTCACGATGAAATCCACACAACCCGCATCGAATGCCGCCTGACGTGAATCGCCGAACGCGCTCGCCGTGACCATGATGACAGGAATCGATGATGTTGCAGGGCTCGACAGGATCTGTCGCGTCGCGGCCAGCCCGTCCAGATCGTGCATCCTCAGATCCATGAGTACGACATCGGGACTGTGCTCGGCAGTGAGATTGACCGCCTCAACCCCGCCGCTTGCGGCAATCACCCGAACACCCGCGCTTTCGAGCAGGCTGGCAAGGATCCGGCGGTTAACAGAGCTGTCATCGGCAACGAGTGCGGTCAGGTGCTCGCCCGCAGCGAGGCGCGCATCAAATAGCGCTTCGTCACTCTTGACGTCGGCTTCGGCCACGGCACCTTCGGCAACGATGAGCGGCAGGGTGAAATAGAACGAACTTCCCTGCCCGACCTTACTCCTTACATGAAGTTCACCGCCCATCGACGAGACCAGATGCCGGCTGATAGTCAATCCGAGACCTGTACCTCCGGCCGCAGAACCCGCGCGGGTTTGGCGGAACGCCCCGAAAATTTCCTGAAGATGCTCCTCTTCAATTCCAATTCCGGTATCCCGCACCTCGCAATACAACCGGTCACCCGCCGCGCGCCCCAGAATGAGCGTCACTTCCCCCTGCGGGGTGAATTTGATGGCATTTCCCAGCAGGTTCAAAAGAACCTGACGGAGATGCCGGCCATCGATGAGGACGTGAGGGGGAACATCCGGATCCACCTCGACGGAAACTCGTAAACCCTTCCGTCGCGCGGGCTCGGCAATAACGTGCCGAAGATCCACCGTCAGTTGAATCAGATGCGTGGGTCTGGGCTCCAGTTCGAATCGCCCGGCCTCGATCTTCGAAAGGTCCAAAACATCATTAATCAAGTCCAGCAAATGCGACCCGCAATTGGAAATGGCGTCGATCGACTCCCGCTGATCCGACGTGAGGCTGTGGCTTCTCCGGAGAAGCTGGGCATAACCGAGAACACCGTTCAAGGGTGTCCTCAATTCGTGACTCATATTGGCCAGGAATTCGCTCTTTGCGCGCGTCGCCGCTTCAGCCGATTCCTTGGCTCGACGCAATTCCGATTCACGCTCGCGGCGCTCGGAGATATCCCGAAGGAACGCTCCAAAGAAGTGGCCTCCGCCCGAGCTGATCGGGTTGGTGATCGTAATTTCGATTGGGAATTCGCGCCCGTTGCGGTGAAGAGCCGAGAGTTCCAGCCGCTGGTTGACAACAGGAGCTTCGCCTGTCGTCAGAAAATTCTTCAATCCCATTCGATGCGCCTCTCGAAAGGCGGCGGGAATGACCATGTCGGCAAGAGGTTGTCCGATCGCTTCCGCCGCAGTCCACCCAAAAGTTGTGACGGCTTGTGCATTCCACATCACGATGTTTCCGTCGGAGTTCATCCCGACAAATGCATCGTGCGCGGTGTCGACGATGAGACGTGCGCGGGCTTCGCTCTGTTCCAGCCTTTCAACAGCTTCTCGGCGCCCTGCGTCCGCTAGCGCGACCACAATAAGGTTCGCCAGGGACAAAGCGAAGTTCTGCTCGTCTGCTGTCCAGGTCCGCTCGCCACCGATGTGCTCCAGGCAGAGCACACCAATCGTCGCATCGTTCTGTCGAAGAGGCACGTCAAGCATCGCGCCGATTCCGAGGGGCTTGAGGTAGGAATTGGAAAACTCCGCCGTTCTCCGGTCCTGGTGTGCGTCGCCGGCCGGAATGAGACGCTCGTTTTCGAGAGCGTGGAAGTAGTTGGGATAGGCAGCCCGCTGGAGCAACTGGCCGCAGGAATGTCGCTCAGGCTTCCGTTCAAACAGGTCAAGGCAACGGATGGCCGTGGCCTGCGATTCGAATTGCCACATACTCGCGCGGTCCACGCCGACCGTTTTCGCGGCCACTTCGAGAATGTCGCGAAGGCGATCCTCGAAAACGATCCCGGCGACGGCCTGACGTGCGGTCAATTCCATCAACGCCTTGTTGCCAGCCGCAAGGCGGTGTTCGCTTTCACGCAATGCGCGCTCGGCGTTAATGCGCTCAGTAACATCGTGAAAGACGGCGAGGACCGCCGACTGCCGTTCGAAATCGACTACAGTGGCATACACTTCTGCCCAGAAGCGCTCGTGCACCGGCGTCTTCAATTCAATCAGCATGCCTTCTGCGTGTCCGGTCCGCCGCAATTGCTCGATCATCATTTCCCGCTGATCTGGATCGACATAGAAGTCTCGGGAATGAAGTCCCACCGCCTTTTCTCGGGGAATGCCAAAACGTGCGGCTGCGCGATCATTCACCGCGAGCACACGGTTGTCGGCCATGGACGTGACTGCTGCAGGAAATGGACTGATTTCGAAGAGGTGACGGAATCTGGCTTCGCTATCTTCGAGCTGTTTCGCCGAAGATCGGCTTGCCGCTTTCGATCGCTCCAATCGACCGGATAAGACTCCCGTGGTTGCGATGGCGGCACCCACGATAGTGGTGAGAAACAGCGCGAAGACCAACCCGGGAGATTCATGAACGTCCCGGCGATAGAAAAGGGCAGCGCCGGAGGAAACCAATGCGATGATCGCACCAGCAAGTAACAATGTTTTCTGTCGGGGCATTAGAAGAGCAAACCGCTTCCACTTCTCCTTGCGGTTGAATCGATAGACCCTGCATTTTCCAGGACTCTGGCTCCAGAATCAAGGGACAGAGACAATATCGAATCCACTAACAATCGGCTCAGAGTTTATTGCGCTCGGAGCGGTTCTTGAGCCTGACAAGAAAGCGGGTTGTGGCGGCCCCAATGGGACGCATGCTGTTGAACATAGCCTGGGAGATCTTCCAAACGTCGCCTTCCCGCTTCCAGATGACGAGAAAGCGGCCATCGTCGCGAATGCGTTCACCCCCTTGAAGAGGCTGAATTGCCACCATATAGGACCAGCGCTCCACGGCCCAGTCTTCCAGCACCGTCACCTCACGATCGGTCTCGGCGAACGTCGAAACGGTGAAGTCCGCGAAATACTCCTGATGCCACTCTTCCAATTCCTTTAATCCCCACAATGACGTGTCATTCGGAGGCATAAAAACGGCGGTGTCTGTGTATAGCGAAACGATGGTTTTAATGTCTCCAGACTTTACGGCATCGATGAACCGTTGATGGTATGCAGCGATTGGATCTGTGTGGACTAAAGGCTTCGCGCTCATTTATGCCTCCTTAACTCTGGTCATGCAAATGGTCGCTGGGTCCTCACGATAGCTCCGCTCGGGCTAAAACGACAAACAATTCAGCATCGAGAACCGGCGCTGATAGAATCGGTGCCAACAATCTGAACAACGATTGAGCATGAATCCGGAGGCGAGATGAAATTTTTCGCGACGTTACTTCTGTTGGGCATCGCCGCTTTTGCCCAGGCGCAAGCGGCCCAGCATCTTTTTGTCGTCAACAAGAACGGCAACACGATAGCGATCGTGAATGCAAAGACCTTTGCGACCGAGCGAACCATAAATGTCGGCAACGGGCCCCACGAGGTGGCGATTTCTCCGGACGGAACCAAGGCTTATGTTGCGAACGCTGCCGGCAACTCGGTTTCGGTTGTCGATCTCAAGTCCTATGTGGAAAAGAAAATCACGTCTCCGGATTTCGCCTTTCCACACGGGATTATCTTCACGCCGGACGGCCGACGCGCTCTCGTGACCAGTGAGCAGAGCAAGAAGATCTTCCTCATCGACGCCGTTGCCGACCAGGTGATCCGCGCCATTGACACCGACCAGGAAGGGACGCACATGGCGGTGATCAACAAGGCCGGCACATGGGCCTATTTCACGAACCGCGACTCCAATACGGTTTCGTTCATGGATCTGCGCGACTTTCGGATCGTTGCGAACGTCGGGGTAGGCCAGGGGGGCGAAGGCATTGCGCTGTCCCCCGACGAAAAGGAGATTTGGGTCGGCGACCGCGATGTGGCCACGTTAAGCATTATTGACGTCGCAACGCGTCGTCGTGTGACAACCGTGCCTGCCGGGCCTTCGCCAACACGCGTGGCCTTCACGCCGGACGGCAAATACGCTCTTGTGCCGGACCGCCAGGCAAATGATCTCCGCGTTTATGATGTCGCCGCGCGAAAGCTGTTCAAGACAGTGTCCGTGTGTCAGGGACCCGGCGGAACTGTGGCAGCTCCTGATGGAAGGACTGTTTATGTCGCCTGTCAGAGCTCCAACGACCTCAATATTATCGATACAGCGACATGGACGGTGTCGCGAACGCTCTCTCCGGGGCGCGGCCCGGACGGACTCGCGATCCGGTGAGATCAGTGATCAAAGTCGGGTGAATTATTCGTAATTTTTGTAACATCTCATGGCCACTGACTCGTCCTGCGATAAAATCCGCGACGCCCACTCAAAGGAGAAACCATGAAAGTCCGACAGATGCTGTTTACCGCGAGCCTCACCTTTGCCCTGATGTTCGTGCAGGCAGTACCGGCGCAGGCTGCCGATGTCCGTGTTCTTTGCTCGAACGGGCTAAAGGCTGTCTTCGAAGAACTGGCGCCGCAATTCGAGCGCTCGACAGGTCACAAGATTGTCGTCACCTACGGTCTTGCCGCCGGTTTCAAACAGCAAATCGACGCGGGCACGGCGGTCGACGTGGCAATACTGACGCCGGCGCTCATCGACGACCTCATCAAGTCGGGCAAGATGGCGGCCGATAGTCGAACCGTGATTGCGCGTACAGGGCTGGGCGTCATGATTAAGTCGGGAGCGCGCAAACCGGATGTGCGAACAACAGACTCGTTCAAGAAAGCTCTTCTGGATGCATCATCGATCGCTTATGCGAAGGAAGGCGCCAGTGGCGTGGCTTTCGCCGCGCTGATCGAGAAACTTGGCATCGCTGATACGTTAAAGGCCAAACTCAAGCCGACAGCCACCGGCGAAGAAGTGAACAGCCTTGTTGCCGGCGGAGGAGCGCAGTACGGCATTTTGCCCCTGAGCGAAATCCTCGCGGTGAAAGGTGCGGAACTTGGAGGGATGTTCCCTGCGGATGTCCAAACCTACATCACGATGGCAACAGCAGTCGCCTCAAACTCCAAACAGCCGGCAGCAGGGCGCGATCTGATCAAGTTCCTGATGGCGCCGTCCGCGACGGCCGTTGTGAAAGCGAAAGGGATGGAACGGAACTAGGCCAGGGCCGGCGCGCCGGTCCTTGGCGATTTGAGTGTTGAGTTCTGAGTCTTGAATCCGAACGGAAGACGCTATCTGCTCGATTACTACCGGTGGAGGTGTTATGCGCTTCACGAAGCAAGCGTTGGCGTGCCTTGTTCTGGTTTTGGTCGGCTCTGTTGCAGAAGCTTCCTCGATCGTATTCGATCCTGTGGGGGATTCCCTCACGACTACCCCCGGTTTCCCTGACATAACATCGATTGAGACCACCCTCACTCAGAGTGTGATCACGTTTGTGATCACGTTTGCGGACACCATTGCGCCATTTCCACCCATGGGGCCCATCACTCCGAATATGGTCGCACCCAGGATCGATTTGGACACGGATCAGAATCCGTTGACCGGGTTCACGCCAGTCACCAACGCCCTGACAGTACCTCGGGGATATCCGCCAGTGAACCTGGGGGTTGAATTTGTAATCAGTGCGGGTAGTTCAGTGGCCCCCTTTGACGCTACAGTAATCGATACTCCGACAAACCATGTGGCGTTCGTTGTACCTAACGGTGTCGCCTATGGACCTGATTTTCTCTCAATTACGATACCGCTTGCGCCCCTGCAGGACGATGGATTGATGAACTTCAGTGCGGTTGTATTTGGCGGTTTTGCCGTCGTTTCCGATCGCGCACCGAATGGAACAGTTCCTTTTGTGACTGTCCCCGAGCCATCGGCATTTCTCCTGCAATGCATCGGGCTCGTGGGATTGGCTGCGGCTACCGTGGCCTCACCGAGATGAAAGAGATCGAAGATGTGTTTGCTAAACGTGTCGACGAATTCGAGGTCGCCCGTATCCTCCAATTGATGTCCCAGGTGCCTAATCGGCGCGATAAGGCGCGCCCCGGAGATGTGTCCGGTGACTTTGATTTCTGGTTCGACGGCGGTGCCTGTCGCATTCAGACAGGGCAGAAAGAATTTGTATTCGAAAATGGAATCAAGGCAACTCTCGCGGCACCGGTGCCTTCACTGCACCTCACCATTGATTTCCCAGACGGCCGGGGAGTGGAAGTCCGTCAGAGACGTTAGCCCTTGCTTGGAGCGGCAGTCTGCAGTCCGAACTTCCGGCTCAATGCATCCGGACGCATTCTCTTGCGCAAGCCTGTTTCCCAGGAGACGGGGCATTGCCTGAAGCTGTGGCTACTGATATCTTGCTCGGGCTTTAACTGACTAAACACGGAGCTTGTTCGATGCGTCGATTCGTTCCGATGGCCTGCATCGTGGCATTGGCTTTGTTTGCATCTGCGCCCAGGTTGCATGCGGATGCCGTTTACACTTTCAGCCGCATTGGGTCGAATCCTTACACCTTTTCTTTCACGCTGCCGACGATTTTGACGAGTACTACCCCTGACCTGGAGCTTCCGCCACTCGTGACCCCATTTTTTGTATTGAGAGATTCGGCGCTCTTCGTTGGCGAGTCTTATTGCTTTTCGTTTGCTACCGGCTCAGGCGATGCGCGGGTGACGGACAGCAACTGCGGGTATTCCATACCGTCCGGCGCGCTTGGTTTGATCGCGGTCTTCAGTAATGCCAACGCCCCCGGAACCTATCTGCCGTTTGCATCCTCCGGTAGTCACAGCGACCTTACCA
>DASTBJ010000737.1:0-19085 GCA_035712125.1 Terriglobia bacterium | reverse complement strand
ACGCTGAGGTGAGGAAGGATCGGGGGCTGACCTGGTCTGACCGTTATTTCTCTTCCACAGAATTGGAGATTGGATAAGTACAACATTCATCGGACAACAGTCATCGGGGATCTGTCATCGAGGAACCGTGTTCCCCCAATGTTCGGCTATCCGATAACTGTTATCCGATGAATGTTGTACTTATCCAATCTCCAATTCTGTGGAAGACAAATTGGGGACAGAGAGGAAATTGGTCCCAATTCCCCTAACCTGGTCGCACCGTAGGAGAAATCTGCCTAAGATCAGCGGTGAGTTTCGAGCTTAATGCGAACAGTACCACGCGCCTCAATCTCGCCGGTATTCTCGTTATAATCAGCCTCACTGCCATGCAGAATCATGTCCTTTGTCCGGATTTCCACGTTTCCTCTTAATCGGATTATGGGTGCTTGTCGCTGGATTGCCTCCGCAGTCAGGCCGATATTGGGGCCTTCGGGCGTAGCAATCAATATCTGTTTACGCTCTACCGCTTGTCTCGCGGCTATCGCAGCGATTGCAAACATGAACACCAAAACCATGAGGATTATGTGCTTCACGGTGACACCTCTTGCGGCATTATAGGCCCGAGTGGAAATCCGAAAAGATGGAAACAACGCGCCTGACCCCGATTCTACTTTCGGCGTCGACGTTTGGGTTGAATGATATCGATGCCAAACAACTCAGCAAGATTCTCATCTTCAAGAAGTTTCGCCGTCTTCGTGTTCGTCATTTCGCGGCTGGCATTCGTAATCAATTCCGGTAAGTCGACCTCTCGAAGCGTAAAGAGAAGCTCTGGCTGCTGATCCAGACGAGCACCGATTCCATACAGCACCGCAGCCACGTGCTTACACATGCGGGCGACGTCGGGGCAACTGCATGTAAATTTCATTTGGGCGGGGGTCGGGAAGAGTCCGGTCTTCTCCCGGCAAAGTCGTTCCATGGTCAATTTTGGCAGCTTTCCTTCCAGGAGTTCGACGACAGATTCGATGGCACCCGCACAATCCGAACATACTTCTTTCCAGTGGGCTTTGGAGATCGGCGAGACCTTCACTTCCACATTGTACAAACGAGAACCGCTGACACGTGCTGTCACGACACCCGAGGAGATTTGCAGATCGACGACACACTGATTGCGTACGTACGTGCGGCCGCGTGGAAGACGGTTGCTGTAGTCGCTGTATCGCTCGAGATTCTGACACCAGGATTTCCCCCAGAACGTTTTCGCAATTCGGAATCCTTCGATAATGACCGGAGAGGTCGCTCCAAGCTGCGCCGCATGACGGCGCGCTTTCTTGCGCCGCTGTTCGATAGATATGTATTCGGGGAAGTCTTCGTAGTATCTCGGCATAGTTAATCCGACAACGCCGCTTTCAAATCGAGTGAGACCAGACTCAGGAGTTCTTCATTCGTCATCTCGGTGATTAACATGTCCGTGCCGCTCCCCTCCAGGACCTCCGTCGTCATCCGTTGTTTCGACTCGATCAGGGTATCAATCTTCTCTTCCAACGTACCGCGACATACAAATTTGTGCACGAGGACATTCCGCGCTTGCCCGATCCGGAACGCACGGTCCGTCGCCTGGTCTTCGACGGCCGGGTTCCACCACCGATCAAAATGAATCACGTGGGAGGCCGCCGTGAGATTTAATCCGGAACCGCCGGCCTTCAGGGATAGCACAAAAAACGGGACGCGATCGTCATCCTGAAATTTTCGCACCAGCAACTGCCGCTGCTTCACTTCCGTGCCGCCGTGAAGCACGAGGCCTGGGCGCTCGAATACCGATTCCAGGAAGGCGGCAAGGGAGGACGTGATCTCACGGAACTGTGTAAACACGAGAACTTTCTCCTGACGCGAGGCAATGGTTTCGCCGATTTCGCGAAGACGCGAGAGCTTTCCGCTGTCACGTTCTGCCCACTCGTCATCGCCCAGCCACTGCGAGGGATGATTGCAGATCTGTTTGAAGCGCATCAGGAACGACAGGATCATGCCGCGGCGGTCGATTCCATCCTTCTCTGTTTTCTCGAGTCGTGATGCGAGTTCTTTGACGCTGTCCTGATACAACGCCGCCTGGCGGCGCGATAACGGACAATACGCTTTAACCTCGGTCTTCTCCGGCAGATCGTGAATGACGGACTTGTCTGTCTTCAATCGGCGCAGGATATACGGCCGGACCAACTCACGAAGCGGCGCATACGGATTGTGTGTGCGATTGGCCAGGCGCCTGGAAAATTCCGTGAATTCCCTGGCCGAGCCGAGCAGTCCCGGATTAATGAAATCGAAAATCGACCACAGGTCGCCCAGACGATTCTCCACGGGGGTTCCCGTCAGTGCGATTCTCGCTTTTGCTTTCAGTCTTTTGACGGTACGCGACTGTTGTGTTGTTGGATTCTTGATCGCCTGTGCCTCGTCCAGAATCGCGAGTTGCCATGGAAGTTCCGCGAGTGCCGGAACCCGGACAAGAGATCCGTAGCTCGTGATGACCAGATCGGTATTCTCTACACGAGCGGCATCGAAGGACCGCAGCTCATTTGCGGGAACAACAGAAGGGTGTGCGACGATAGCTCTCAGCCCCGGCGCGAAACGCTGAATCTCCGATGTCCAGTTTGCCAGCAGGGAAGCCGGCGCAACGAGAATGCTGGGCTTGCGAGACTCTTCACGGTGCCGCGTAATCAGAAGCAGCGCGAGCACCTGCATTGTTTTCCCCAGCCCCATGTCATCTGCAAGGCAAGCGCCGAGGCCCAGTTGCGACAGGAGATGGAGCCATTGAACCCCGGTTACCTGGTACGGCCGCAGTGTCGCACGCAGTTCATCATCTGACGGCAGAGGAACGAGGTTCGCAGGATGACGAATGTCATCAAGCGTCCGCCGCAGCCAGTCTCCGGCAACGATGCGCGACCACTCCAGGGTTTCTTCTTCAGGAACAGAACCTGCCGGACTGTCCGCGTTGGAAACCAGCCGCATCGCATGCATGAAGCTGAGGCCGCCTTCGCTGGCAACTTTCTCTGCGTCGCGAAATTGATCCAACAACTGCGCAAGCTTGTCTCGATCGACTTCGATCCATTGACCGCGGATGAAGTGCAACCCGCTGGAACGTGTGAGCAAGCTTTGAATCTCTGCCTTCGTGAGCGGCTGTCCGTCGAGGGTGACGTCCACTTCGAAATCCAGGAGCGCTTCCGTGCCGACGCCTGAAGGAGGTTTGTCCCCGACCCTGGCTGTGACTTTGGGCCGTGGCGGGCGCATACTGCGCCATCGAACAGGCACACGGACGATCACTCCCGCCGATTCCAGCAACGGAATGTCATTGAGAAGCTGAAAGGCTTCACCAGCCGACCAGCGTAGAGGGTGATAGACCTCGCCGCGATCGACCAGTTGCCTCAGCCAGCCACAGTGCTCTGAGGCGCGTTGAACGGGCTGCAGCAGCGAAAGCAGTCGCGCCCGGTTAGCCGTGCCGGCGTAATCGGAGAGCGCATGCCCGAGAGGTATGTGTTGTGGCTTTGCTTTCGACGAAAGCCGATCCGTGTAGGTTGCCAGGAAAGCGAACGGTGACTCTTCATCTTTGCGGTTCTCCGCCAGATTGAAGTGCACGCGACCGACCGAGTTCCAGGCCGGATGCTTGCTTTTCAATAACCCTTCGATTGAGAAGTCGGATTCGGAGAGCTCCATTCGGAACGCGCCGTCGATGTCGGTCCACAATTGTTCCAGAACCGAAGCCGAGAGATATTCGGCTCCCGTCATCACAGGGGGCGCCAGGACGAGCGGATCCAGTTCGGCGCGGGGCGGTGGCGGCATGGGCGGCAACGTGCGGCTTGCTCCAATATCAGGAATGGATCGAATCGATGCGATGTAGCGAGATGCGAACTCACGCCAGTAGGAAAGAACGGCGGGAAGAACAGTCTGCACTTCAGCCGCGCCGAGTTGCAGGAGGCCGTGCCCTTGTCCTTTATTGAACGTGGAAATGAGGCGCTCCGCGACATCCGGCGCCAGGGAGGTGCCGTTATCCGTGTTATCGAGTAGCAGTTGGCCGTGTGGGGTCAAAACAGGTGCAAGCACGATCTGACATGTTACCGAAAACATGGGAAAGACGCCTTGCTGGGAAGCGGCACGCTGTCGCCCTAAGTTAGAAGGGAGGGGAGGGTTCCAAAGCAGGCCTTGTAAGCATGCAGCGTGGGAACCCCTTCTCGCGGCATCGCAAAAAACGCGAATGCTGCTGTCCCCCTAACTTAGGGGGCCTTGTGGCTCTCTCACGTGCCATTAATTGCAGTTTGTCTCTTGTATACTTGCGCGGAAATGAAGACACGCAGAGTGAAAGCTCGTTGCCTGGCGCTGCTGGTCGGGCTGATGCTTTGTTGTATCGCGCGGGCCGCGCAGGTCGCAGAACAGGAATTGCGCTGGGACGCGCTCGAAGTTGACGCGCACCTCAACGCGGACGGTGTGCTGGACGTCATCGAGCGGCACACCATGGTTTTCACCGGCGCCTGGAATGGTGGCGAACGTGTTTTCGACGTTCGGCCGCGTCAGAAGCTGGAGTTCGTCGACCTGGTTCGGATCGACGCGAAGACCGGCACGCCACAGCCTCTACTGGAGGCGTCTGTACCGAATAACGTCGACGAGTTCACCTGGGCAGACAGCCGGACGCTCCGGTGGCGCAGTCGTCTGCCGTCCGATCCACCTTTTGAGAACACGCGACTGACCTACGTCCTGCACTACACGTTGTCCGGGATTCTGCGAAAAGACGACACGCAATATCAGATCCATCACGATTTCGCTTTTCCCGATCGGTCCGGGCCAATCGCGCACTTTACGCTGAATCTGGATCTTGACCCCGTGTGGCAGCCGCTTGTCGAGTTCCAGAATCAATACAGCGCGGACTCACTCGAGCCCGGGCAAAGCTTCGTGCTGAACATTCCGTTGAGCTATTCCGGACCCGCTACGCCGGCGGCGATCGACACTGGCCGTCCGCCAGAGATTCGTGTCGCGGTGTACACAATCCTCGGGGGCTTTGCGTTTCTCGTGCTCGCGTTCATGCGGCGCGAACGTTCCCTTGGACGCTTCGCTACTGTCGACATGCCGGGCATCGACGGTGCATGGATTGAGGCCAATATTCTCGTCCATCCCGCTGAAGTGGTAGGCGCAGCCTGGGATAGCCGAGTCGGCACGTCCGAGGTGGTGGCCCTTATAGCCCGCATGACAGCGGAGGGCAAACTGGAAAGCCAGGTCGACGGAGAGGACTCGATGAGGCTCCGTTTGAAGGTGGACCGTGGCACGCTGAAAGAACATGAGAGGGCACTGGTTGATGGCTTGTTTTTCGATAACCGCACGGAGACGAGCACGAAAGAGGTGCAGCGGCATTACAAGGGAAGTGGCTTTGATCCGGCCACAGTCATCCGGCCGGGAGTTGAGGAGAGCGTCAAGAAAGTTTTGCCGCGGGGTGATACGCGGGTCGGGCGTCTGGCCGGAGTTGCGCTGGGGTTGATCGGGGTCGTGCTGCTCGTGTGGTTCGCGTTTTCGCAGCCGGTAATCGGTGCAGTCGCCATCGGGGTCGCCATGGGGTCGCTACTCCTTGGGATACTCCTGCAGATTCCGGGATATGTGTTCCGATCGCGAATGGACTGGGGGTTCCGGGCAGCAGCATTACTCCTGCTTCCCACACTCGCTGTAAATCTCGTCGTTGCTGCGTTTCTGTGGTTCTATGCCGGCACGGGCGAAGTCGAAATCCCGTGGACGATGACGGCCGCGCTGACCGCGCTGGCCCTTTGCGTTTCGAGCGGGTCGATCAACGGTTTCAAGTCCCGGCAAAGCCGCGAGGCCATTGCCTTTCGAAAGCGTCTGGCGACGGGACGCAGTTTCTTACTCAGGGAACTTGAAAAGCCCGATCCCGACCTGCAGGACAGTTGGTATCCGTGGCTTCTTGCTTTCGGGTTGGGCCGGCAAGTCGATGTCTGGTCCAGCCACCACCACCACACCACCACGACAACAACGACGACGAGATCTTCGTCGTGGGACCACGACACGAGCCGAGGTTCGTCGGGTTCATCGTCGACGAATACAGGCTGGAGCGGTGGTGGCGGGCTCTCGGGCGGCGCGGGAGCCAGCGGAACATGGGCTGCAGCTGCGGCAGGCATGGCAGCTGGAGTCGCAGCGCCGAGCTCGAGCAGTTCCAGTGGTGGAGGATCCAGCAGTTCCAGCGGTGGATCCTCCGGTGGCGGAGGAGGCGGAGGATGGTAAACGCCGATTCGCCGCCCCTGCTGCACTCCGCAGCGTTCTTGAACAGCCGCCTCACCTTGACCGAGGCGCGCAGTTCCGCGTATTTCAGGGACATCCGAAGATTACAAGTAGTGCGTAACCTTGGACTTTGGTTATCGCTGTGACGCGTCGAGTCCGACTCTCTCTCCGGCGGCAGTTTCGAAGGCGACCAGGTATCCGCCATCAGACCCGTCGCGGTTCGGCGCAACGAAGACCTTGATCTTGTCCCCGGCCTTGATCATTCCGTCGCGATATCCTGCACGGTAGACGTTGTTACGGCTATGCGTCTCAAATTCGATAGCGCGCGTCCCTTTCGGATCCGTGTATTGAATGACAAGTTTTCCGTGCGGATTCATGATCTCCCACGACTTGACCACACCCTGCATTTCGACGCGTTTGCTGAAATCCTGAGCGGCTGCGGAATGATGCGCGGTCGCAAGCGTTCCGAGGGAAATAATCAATGCGATGGCGAGGGCTATGGATGCAGTTCTCATGGTTACGACTCCCGTGGCTATTTTGTGGATTGCGAACTCTTTGCCCGAAGCTCTTCCAATCGCTTGGTCCAGGCGGGCTCGTTGCATTCATATGTCATCAGAAATCCATTCGGAACGATGGACCATCTCTTTGTTTCAGAGACCGGCGCTGTGTAGAAAGCGGGATCTGTCAGGGTCATTTGTGCGGTGAGCACCTTTCGGCCGTCTTCCTCCGATAACGTATAACGCTCGACGATTCGAGCCTGATCGCTGTGCGGGTAGCGCTGGTCGACTTGCTCCTTCAGCTTCGTTGTCTCGACGACGAGGGTCTCGCCCTCCCACCGTCCTATGGAATAACCATTTCGTTCGGAAAGACGGTCCTTTTCGGGGATGACCCGGTTCCCGAAGTAGACCCTGCGAATCTCGTTGTGAGCTTCGTAGATGATGGTGATTTGATCCGGCCTCTGGATGATCTCCATCGGGTAACCGCCAGAGCCCATCATCGACCCCGGCATACCTGTACCGAGACAATAACCCCCGGGAGTATCTCCGGTCCCGGTGACCAGCTTCTGATACTCCTGGACCTTTGCTCTGGCTTCGGGACGCAGAGGCAGTTCCGCTTGCGCACCGCGACCGCCGCCCCCTCCCCGGCCCTGGGCTTGTCCGGCCGGTGCTCGATAGGTGGTCCAAACACCTGTCAGGTCTGGCGTCCTGGTCGATGGTGTCTGCGCCAACGCGACAGCGGCAAGCGCAATGGCCGCGAAAGCGGGCAAGAAGATTCCAGATCGTCTAAGCATCTGTTCCTCCCAGGAAATGAATGAAGTTCAGCTGCAATCTGGCGGGATTGTATCGCGTTCGCCACTTGATTTAAACAACGCCGACTCTACTTCGACACGTCACGTCCTCTATCAGACAGGCCCTCTTCCCAGCTGCTCCATCCGGAATTCATGCCGTAGGGGGACTCCTGAAGGATCGCCTCGATGCGCCGGATTTGATTCTTTTCCACTTTGAACATTTCGGCGATCTGCCACGTGAACGGACGTGTCGGCCCCCCGGAGATGTTGCGACCATCGGGCGTCTGGAAATGGCGCGTGTCTCCGGCCGAATGATCGAAGAATGCAAAACTGAAAGTCAGCCCACGCTCCGGATCGATCGCGACGAAGCGGCGGTCACGGATTCGAGTGACGAAGTGAATGAGACCGGATTTGAACTGCTCCATGCAGCTCCACGCGCCGGAATAACCCGTCGCTGTTTTGGGATCCGGCTTCGGCTGTCCGTTGTTCGTCGTCTTGTTTCCGTTCTCGAAACGATCGCAGTCTTCCGCAAAGGGATATTCGCCTTTTCCGTCGTTTCGCTGCATCCCGGTAAAGTACATATTGGAAATACGGAAGAGATCGGCGCGTGACATCCGTTCTCCCGGGGGAACGGCTTGCGTATATAAAGGATGGGGCGCTCCGGCTGCTTCAATGTTCTGAGCAGCACCCGCATTGCGAACAATCAGGTTCTCCATCTCGGTGATTTGCCGGTTCACGACTTTCAGCCTGAGCGCAATAGCCGAAGGCCCACCTTGCGTGCTCGATCCGCCCCCGCCACGAGGGGCACCCGCCGCACCACCTCGAGCCGGGGCGCCACCCGGCGGTGCTCCTCCCGGAGCGGCCGGAGCCGGAGCGCCGCCACGTGCAGCACCCTGCCCACCGGCTGCGCCCGGCGCGGCACCGGTGGCCCACGGCGCTGGAGTCGCGCCTTCGGTAACCGTTCCAATGAAAGCGACCTGGCCCGCTTCAACATCCGTGACGAAGAGCCGGTACTTTCCTTTTGCGATCACGGAGCGCCAGAATCCGTCTCCAACATTCAGACGCTGGCCGTTCTCGGTGAATTTTGCATTGGGCGCCAGTGGGAGACGCTTCGGATCATGGGCAATCAGTGCGTCCAGGTACTGGTCGACAAAAGCCTCCAGGCAGGCTCGATCGCACGGCCCGGATCCTCGGTTTCCCTGGGGCATTGCGCTCAGCAACGCCGAGCCACACAGGATGACAAACGCGAAGAACAGTGTGAGTTTACGCATCGGTCTTCACCTTTCGGAGATATGGCGAGCGATTCTAAAGCAGACGGAGTAGGAAATCACGACCAGACTCTGCAGGCAAAAGTTTAGACTCTCAGCGAGCCGCGAAACCCCCTGGCGGCATAGTAAGACTCCGCACCGTTGTGATACACGAACACTTTGCCGTAGCGATAATCCGCGAAGATGGCGCCACCAAGTTTTCTAATATCTGACGGTGTTTTCAGCCAACTCGACGTCTTCGTGTCGAAATTGCCGAATATCTGCAGGTCCCGATATTGTTCCTCCGTTAAAAGCTCGATGCCCATGGCGGTTGCCATATCCATGGCGCTACTTTCCGGTTTGTGTTCCTTCCTCGCCTCGAGCGCTTCACGGTCGTAACAAATACTCCTACGGCCCCTGGGACTCTCTGCCGAACAGTCATAAAAGATGTACTCACCCGTCTTTTTGTCCTGACCAACAACATCCGGTTCACCGCCGGTTCTTTCCATCTCATGGAGCGACCAGAGTTTTTGAGTATTGGCTTCCAGTTTTGCCTGGACTTTAGCCCACTCCAGACCTTTGTGGCGGTTCATGTTCTTCTCAAAACGAGTTTTCAATGTTCTGAGTAATTCCTGGCGTTGTTCGGAGCCCAACTTCATAAAAGGCACCTTAGCGCGACTTTGAAGGGTTGGAAAGGGCGAAGAGCTTTGTGAGACTGTTCCGGCGTCGCGGATCCAGCAGGTCTGCCAATGTGTATTTATCGAGGACGCTGAGAAAGGCGTTCAGGGCTTCAGCCAGAACCGGCTTGAGCTGGCAGACGGGCACGATGGGGCACGTGTTCGTTTCCATGTCGAAACACTCGACGACTTTGAGGTTTGTCTCTGCGACCCGCATGACGTCTCCGAGCCTGATCTTGCCGGCGTCGCGAGCCAGGGAGATCCCACCGGAACGGCCTGGATACACCTTCACCAATCCATGTTGATTAAGGGTTTGAACCACGCGGACGAGATGGTGTTTCGAGATGCCGTAACTCTGACTGATCTGCTCCGTCGAGACAAGTTGACCCTCGGGCTGGGCCCCCAGGTAGATGAGAGTGCGGAACGCGTAGTCCGCGTGCAAAGTCAGTTGCATGAGACGAAAGGCGCGGCGAGGCCCCCAACGACCTGCCGCGCTCGCTGTGATTTTACTTCGCCGCCGTCGTAGTTGTCTGAACGATAGACGGCTTCAAGGATCCGACCAGCGTCATCACTTCCTTCTTCTCGGCTTCGGGGACCTTTAACTGATCGAGAGTCTTCGTCAGGTTCTCAGCGACAGCGTTAAAGGCTTCTTCCGTAACACCACGACCCTTGTGCGCGGTGACCATATCCAAGCCGGTGTACTTACACGGTCCGCCGACACTCACGCATATGAATGCCGACAGCTTGGCTTTGTAGGCGGCTGTGTTCTGGGGAGAGGACGCTGCATGCGCGAACCATTTGTTAACGCGAGTGTCGGCAAGAATGCGATCCACGAGGCTGCTGGCGACAGCGTCAACCGCCGGCTGCCCGCCCAATCGTTCGTAGAGAGACTTGCCGCCCCTCGCAGCCTGACCAAACGACGCGGCAGTCGACAACGCCGCAACAACCAGAACCGAAGCCATCCATTTCCGCATAATCCTCATCCTCTCGAAAGTGCCGCACCGACAATCGGCGGGCGAACCGCTAAAATATGCAAGTAAGGTACATATTTAAGGGAGTGCCGTCAAATGAAGTCGTGCCGTTGTTTGCAGGCTTGTTCTGATTTCCATATCAAGCCGGCAGATGGCCGAAAGGAACAGAAGATTCCGGCGATCCAGATAAACCAGCCAAGCCGGAACAGCTGGACGCGTCCTGCCAGCATGCCACCGGTCGATATCCGGAGGCCCGATAACATGCCCATCCACACGACAACTTGAAGATTGGGATTCATGAGCCCGCGGCGGCGTCGAAGTAAAGCAGGGCGGCAAACAGGTGCCGGTGAGGCATTTCTGCTCACTTCACGCTGCCGGCCGTCAATCCCGCGACGATCCTTCTCTGAAATAGAATCACCAGAATCACGAGCGGCGCTGCACTTACGATGACACCCGCGGCGATCTGCCCCCAGGGAATTTCGTAGGCAAATGCACCGCTCAATGTTGCAACGCCAAGCGTTAGCGTTTTTTGGGACTCCATATTCATGAATGTCAGGGCGAACATGAATTCATTCCACGAGAAGATGAAGACCAGAATACTCGCGGAAATGACGACGGGCATCGCCAGAGGCAGGATGACCATCCGGTACGTTTGAAGTCCTGTGAGACCATCGATTGCCGCCGCTTCCTCCAGTTCGATGGGAATCTGTTCAAAGGATCCGGTCAGGAGCCAGATCGCGAAAGGAAGATTTAGAGCAGCGTAAGTCAGAATCAATCCCCACGGATGATTAACCAGACCTGCATGCCGGACCAACTCAAAAAGCGGGAACAAAAATATGATTGGAGGGAAAAAGGCGATTGCCAGCAGGGCGGCGCGGATCACCGATCGCAGCCGCCCGCGAATTCGAGCCAGCCTGTAGGCAATCAAAGACGCCGAAAAGACACAAACCACGCTCGACATCGTGGCAATGGCCAAGCTGTTGACGTAGTAGCGAAAGACCGGCCGTCTCCGAAAGAGTTCCTGATAGTTGACTGGCGTTG
This sequence comes from Terriglobia bacterium, assembly GCA_035712125.1. Classification (GTDB taxonomy): domain Bacteria; phylum Acidobacteriota; class Terriglobia; order 20CM-2-55-15; family 20CM-2-55-15; genus DASTBJ01. Next base: position 7,624 of record DASTBJ010000737.1, on the reverse strand, counting down.
GTTCGCGCGGGAGAAGAGTCGGCGGGATAAGCGCGATCTCCGACGGGCTCTTGACTGACGAGATGGCATGCCAGCCGACCGGCGCCATTGCGGCGGCGCAACACACAACGAGAAAAAGTTTAGAGAGCACTTTCATACTTTTTAACCAGCAGACGGTATAGAAGGCCTGCTGTGATTGCCAGAATCACAACGGTAGCAACCGCGAGCGAGGCACCGTAACCGAAGTCGAGATAGCGCATGTAGGTCTGGTAGGTATAGACCGAGATGGTTTCAGTTGACCCGCCCGGCCCGCCACCCGTCATCACCCAGACCAGGTCGAAGATGGCGAACGCCTGCACGATGCGAAAAATCAGCGCGACAAAGACAAATGGAAGAAGATGCGGCCACGTTACGTGACGAAATCTGGCCCATGCTCCGCCGCCATCGATTTCAATCGCTTCGTATAAATCGTGAGGAATGTTTTGCAGGCCCGCGACCAGAATAAGAAACACGAAAGGCGTGGTCTTCCAAACGTCGGCCACGATCATTGCCGTCATCGCTGTGCCTGGGTGCGCCAGCCAGGCGACGGGAGAGCTGAGTATGCCGGCGCGAATCAGGAGCGCGTTCAATGCGCCGAATTGATCGTTGAAAATCCAGGTCCAGAGCACGGCGATCACAGCGGTTGGCAGGGTCCACGGCACGAGCAGGATCACTCGAAGAGCATTTCGCCATCTCTGCATGGCGTTCGCGGCCAGCGCCAGCAATAACCCGATGAGGAACTCTGCACTCACCGAAACAAGAGTAAATACCGCCGTTGCTCCGATGCTGCTGCGCAGGCGTGAGTCGCCTGCCAGTCTTGCGAAGTTATCGAAAGCAGCGAACTCGGGCTGGAAACCTGTCGCAAGGCTTTCATGCGTAAAGCTCAGAAAGATTGTGCGGAGGATCGGATAGCAGACGACTGCTAAAAGGAGGAGGAAGCCCGGCACGAACCAGGCCAATCGGGCCCATCGGGGAATGGATGTTGGAACAGATGACGGTGAAGATCCCACGGTCACATTCCAAGGAGCGCGCGTGTCTCGCGGGCCGCATTCTTCAAGGCCTCTTCGGGACTCGTCCGGCCCGTCAATGCGCCACTCAGCCAGCGCTGGAGAATGTCCGACGCAGGCGCGTATTCCGGAATCGGGGGCCGCATGCGGGCAGACTCCAGAATGGGCTGGAACTCCGGCGGGACCAGACTCTTTCTCGCGGGAATCCGTCCAAGGCGTGTCTGCACTTTCATTAATTGTTCGGGGCGCGTCAGAAACTCGACGAGTTGCCAGGCGGCATCCGGATTTCCTGTGAATCGTGAGATCCCAAATCCCCACCCTCCAAGCGTTGCTGCGCTCTTGTAACCACGAGCGTGAACAACCGGACTCATCCCGACGCGATCCTCCCTGCGCAGAGGACTCTCGTTCAGTAGCGTCCATACATAGGGCCAGTTGCGAAGAAAAACGCTGCGTCCATTTTGAAACAGATTTCGCGTGTCTTCCTCCACATAGGTCGTCACGGCGTGCGGCGAAATCGTTCCAATCGTGCTCTTCAGAAACTCCAGTGCCCTGATGGCTTCCGGGCGGTCCAGCAAAACTTCATGTGTTGTGGCGTCGATCCAGTCCCCACCGAAACCCCAGAGAACTTCCAGATAAACGGTAACCAACCCTTCGAACTGTTTGCCCTGCCATAGAAATCCGGAGCGATCCGCAGACTTGAATTCATTTCCCAAACGCATAAGTTCGTCGAACGTGGCCGGCGGTTGTGAGACCAGGTCCTTTCTGTAATAGAGGATGCCGGCATCCGTAAAAGCGGGAATGCGATACAGACGATCCTGGTAGGAACCGGCACGCAGATCGACCGGGAGGAAATCCATGGTATCAGCGGGGCTGAGGCGGTCGGTCAGGTCGAGGAGCCACCCTGCCGCTGCAAATTTGGGCACCCAGATGACGTCACAGTAAACGATGTCGTAGCCGGCAGCGCCGGAGAGGAACGACGTCGTATACATATCCTCGCGCGTGTTGGTTGCAGGTGGCCCTTCGATCAAATCGACGCGGAGACCGGGATATTGAGCGTGGAAGTCGTCAATGAGTTCGCTCCAGACACCGGCACCGTCTGGCTCCATCAACATCGATAGGTCCGCATTGTCGCGTCCCGGGCCGCGGAGGCTAAGGGCGAATACTCCGGTGACGAGCAGTGCGAGCAACGTTCGCACCAGAGTTTTTTTCAAATACATGGACGTCCTTCGGATCGAACGAAATCCTTATGGAGCGGCCGGATGGCCGTTGCGCAGCAAGCGCCGTTAGAAGTACATTGCCGGCCCGCAGGCCGACGAGCGCATTCAGCCCCAGATTTTCCACCCAGGTGATGTCAGCCGGAATTCTTCCTTCTAGACGGACCGCTTCCGGTCTGATCCCGATATCTGCGAGGCCGGAGAACTCCAATCCTGTGTCGATGGTTTCAGTATCCAAATTAAAACATCCATTCTGTATCGAAGCTTCGAACAAGCTCATGGATGGAGAGCCGATGAAGGAAGCCACGAAGCGATTGGCGGGAGAGCGATAGACTTCCTCAGGAGTGCCGACTTGTTGGATGCGTCCCTTATCGAGAACGACGACCCGATCGGCAAGAGTAAGCGCTTCAATCTGGTCGTGAGTCACGTAGACGACCGTCGCGCGCACGTTGTTGAAAAGCTCCTTCAACTCGTGACGCACACGCTCGCGCAGCAGGGCGTCGAGATTACTCAGTGGTTCGTCGAAAAGGAAGGCGCGCGGTTTGCGAATCAACGCGCGTCCGACGGCGACACGCTGACGCTGCCCCCCGCTGAGTTCCCTCGGTTTTTTCTTCAGGAGGTCTTCAATCTCCAGGGTTCGGGCAGTTTCCTGAACTCGTCGGGCGATCTCGTCTGCGGGAAGTTTCTTCAGGCGGAGATTCAGCGCCAGATTTTCGTAGCAGGTCATGTGCGGATAGAGAGCGTACGATTGAAAGACCATCGCAAGATTGCGGTCTCGCGTGGGAACGTCAGTCATCGTCTCGCCGTCAATGAGAACGGAGCCGGAGGTTGGCTGTTCCAGACCGGCGATGATGCGCAGCAGGGTGGACTTACCGCAGCCGGAAGGGCCCACGACGGTAACGACCTCGCGGTCGTGAATCTCCAGCGATACGTCGTCCACAGCAGTGATGCCACCGAACCTGCGGCTGACATGGTCAACACGAATCAGGGACACGAAGCCGTCACCTGGAGTTCAAAGCGCTGTGTGAAAGCTTACCGTAAGCGTGCCCTCTTTGCGGGCAACAAGATTACTTGCTCACCTGGGGATCTGAAATCGGACAAGTCCTGCATCTTAAATCCGAGAGTTCGAAAACTTAAATCGGACGGGCCTCGCTCAAGCCACTCGGGCGAGCGACAGCAGCAAGACAACAATCCCGGCCATGATCCAATAGTCCAGCGGCAGGCCGAAGAGCCATCGCTTGTGCCACCACACATTGCCCGGCGCAAACTTCCGCCAGCCATAATGAGGGTTGAACACGAACCAGAACAGGTCTTCGACGACCCAGAAGGCGGTGTACGCTGCCCACACTTTGAGTTCACCCCGCAGCGACCAGGATCCGGGCGACCAGAAGAAAGGCATGTGGAAGCAGAACAACATTAGTGCGAATGCCCAGACGTGGTAGCCGGTCAGAGGCCGTCCGCCGAAGAACCAGTCCAGCAGCGTGTGCTTTTCCACGCGCCAGGTGGGGAGCTTTTCCGCCCAGCCGTGAGGCCCTTCGATCTCGATCTCAAGCTTGGCGAATATAAACGCGGCGATGAGTATGAAAACAGGAAAGAGCAGGAATTCTGTCAAGCTTTGTCGTAACTCCCCAGAAGGAGGAATTCTCGAGGACTATAATACAGCACCCACCGAGATTACCGCACCGGACGACTCGATTGCTGCGACGGTGCGAGCAATTCGAACGTCGAGTATCGAATGACGGCGTCTGGAAGGGCGAAAAAGCCGTAACGGCCCGTCGCGGAGTTTGACGGAACGGCAGTGGCCGCGTAATCCGAACCCTTCGAGATGACGGCATAGTTGAATCCTGCCTTCACGCTCAGAAAACTCGCATCCAACAGATGCGCTTTGACCAGGTCCTCCATCGATCCGTAACTGCCTCCGGAAGAGCTCAGGTATGTGATTTGCGCGGTGTTAATGGTTCGTAGATTTGCGACTGCGGCACTTTCGTTCGCCCGTGCCCTTCCACTTAATCCAAAATCGGCGAGTGTCGCCCCTTTTGACGGGTTCTCGGTGCTCGGAGGCCTTGTGCCCGACGCCTGTAGGGCGAGCTCAATTCCAGCAAGTTCTGTACCCGAAACTGTGATCAAAGCTGGTGTCAGGCTTCTTGTTGTGACACCGCCCTCCAGGGCGGGAATGTAAGTTCCCTGGGGAAGCCCTGGAAAGTTAAACGAACCGTCGCCGTTCACAGCGGCTTCGAAGCGAGCGAAGGCCGCTGCCCCATGCAGAACAACTTGCGTCCTTCCTTTCTCGGGATCGAGCCCGACGACTCTCCCCCTGAGACTTCCTGCTGGAAAGGCTGGATCTGCAGCGAGCATGATTCTTAGCTCCGAGGGAGCTGCTTGCGCGAGTTTCAGAGATTCCCTGCGCAGGTTCGTGGACCCATAAGTCAGAGACCTGACCTCATAGCCGAGAGGCAGGACTGTGAGTCTGACCCGGCGCTCGTTTTCGGGTAGTTGGACTCGCGCCGTCCCGTCGGGCTCCGGCCGAATCACGACAGACATGGAACTGTCTTCGGCATCGAAGGACAACCCGACACTGGGAACGGGATGGTTTCCTTCAACCATCACGCGCGCGGTCACTTCCCGCTTTGCCGGCGCAAGGATCTCGACATCTGTCACGTCCTGGTCTTCAACAGAGATGCGTGGTGCGGATGCGGCATCATCGGGCGGAACCAGACGCGCGGTATAAGAGTTGCGTTGAAGCACAGCAGGGAATTCAAACTTTCCTTCCGAATCGATGAAGGTTTCGATGGGCGAGGTCAGGGCACTGTCGAGCGCGACCTTGAGCGCGCCCCGACTCGACTCCCAATCCCTCACGCGGCCGCTGACCCGGACCCACGGATTCGGAGCAGTGGTCCCGAATCCAATGTTGAGCGTGGGTGTTTCCTGGTCGGACACACGGAGGGTCTCTGTCATCAGATCGCCGGAGTTGGCAGTGACGGATCGCACGTAATAGGCCGCCGGGATTCCGGAGATTTGAGGAACACCGTCGGGCACCGCGACAACGCGATACTCGCCGTCCGGAATCCTCACGCTGAACGAACCGTCAGACATCGCGTTCACGTCGAGTTGCAGCACGGGAGCCCCGGCGGCACCCCCGGCCATCACGGAATTGAAAATCGTGGATACCGTAATTGACGGCAGTTCTCCCTGCCGTCCTTCGACGACAGATTTCGCATCGCGTGTTAAGAAAAGCGTGAATCGGGGTGGTGGTCCATTGCCGTCCACTGCCACTCTTCCAAAGAGCTCGCGTGTGCCTGGAGCAGGAATTTCCAGGTCCGTTGTATTTCGATTCGGAATCACGATCAGCCTCGGCTGCGAAGACACAGCCGGAGTGACCATCACTCGGGCGAAGTACGTGCCGGGCAGAAGGCTGGGAAACTCGAAGGAACCATCTGGCGCGATCAAAGCTTCCGACGGTTCGCCGCCGGCAGCACTATTCAGCGTGATTTTTTCAGCGGGCTGCGTGTCGGAATCCGTTTCGGAACGCAGGACTTTTCCGGTAACCCGAACTCCCGACGAGGTGCCCACCGCTACCGCAAGTTTGACGGCAGGGCCTGACGGCTCGATCTTGAATGAACTTCCGAGGATCTCCATTGAATTTGCGACGATGCTCTTAATGTAGTTGTCCGCAGGAAGACTCGTGACCGTGACGCGATACTCTCCGGGCGGCAGCGATGTCGAGAAGAAACCGTTCGCCGCCGGCGTCACCGACGTTCTGTATGGCCCATTGGGCGAAGTCGCCGGCATCAGTCCTTCTTCGGCAAAAGCTTCCATCAACAGCGAGAACCTGGGCCTTGTTCCTGAGCCTTCGATAGACACACTCCCCTGGACAGGTGTCAATGGAGGAACATTCATCTCAATGCCCGTGATGTCCCCATCCGAGACCGTGAGATTCATGGGCTGTGCGCCTGGCGCCGTAATCAGAAGCGGATAAGTGCCGGGCATCACATGAGTGAATTCGAATGTGCCGTCCGCGGCGAGTGTTTTCCCGGCCATATCTCTCGAGAACTCTCTGCCAAGCGAGACGCGAAGCGAGGAAACTGCGATCGGATAACCCTCTGGAAAGGTGACGTGTCCTTGCACGCGTACTCCGGATGCAGAGTGCGGCAGAGAAAAGACTAGACCGGATGTCGTCGAGTCCGAAGTGACGATGATGGGTGTGGCGCTGGGTTCGCTGAACACTCCCGGATAGAAAGTCGGAACGCTTGTGGTGGTCTGGATAACGTAGCTCCCCGGTGCGACGCTCAGGTTAAACACGCCAGTTGGGCCAGTGCCCATCATTCGGTCTGGACGAGGTTGCTGTCCCGGTTCGGGAACCGGCACCAGCCGCAGGATCATATTTCCTGCCGGAGTTCCGTCTGAATATAAGACCGTTCCACTAACCACGCCGTTCGTTGAAACAGGGGCCTGCTGGAGGAAGAAAAGAGCGGCAAGCAGTAGTTCTCTCATGGGACCTCGCGTCGACGACTATCACACGGGGACGTCCCTGGCTTCCAGAACGTACGCCTTGCCTGGAAAGACCTTCTTCAGGGCGATTTCGTTCAAACGAATCGCAGCAGGAACAGTCGTTAACGGCCCTCAGGGAAGCGCGCGATGGCCGACCAGAATTCGTCAGGGTGACGCCGCACGTCGACCGTGAAGCGCCGTTCGATCTGGTGTCGCGCAAGTCGGTGGTACCCGTCGACGATGACCGAGGCGGAGGCAATCCACGCTTTTCACGAGGTGCGATGTTAGCCATAACATCGACGTTATGGCTCCATCGTTGTTATTCTTGATGGCCAAATGAAGACCATCATCCCATGCGTCGTCGTGGCTTGCGCCATAGCTGTGTCAGGTTCCAGAGGTCTGATGGTCGGGCAGGCCCCGCCGACGGACCTACAGTCTCAGGTCGACACGATCTTCAGCCGTTGGAATAGGACAACGCCTGGATGCGCGGTCGGTGCAGCCGTTAAGGGACGGATCGTGGTCCGGTCGGCGTATGGTATAGCCGATTTCGAGCGGAGCATTCCGAACACTCCCACGACCGTATTCGACGCCGGATCTGTAGCGAAGCAGTTTACGGCATTCGCGGTACTGTTACTTGAACGCGACGGCAAGCTGTCGCTGAACGACCCCGTGCACAAGTACGTCCCGGAGCTGCCTGACTATGGGGCCCCCATCACCATTCGGCAGATGCTGAACCACACCAGCGGCCTCCGCGAATGGAATGTCCTGGCGACAATCGCCGGTATCGAGTACGGCACGTTCGAGAATGGTTATGGACAGATTCTCGACCTCCAGCGCCGCCAGCGGTCGCTGAACTTTGCCCCGGGCACGCGCTGGTCCTACAGCAACTCCGGCTAC
>DASTBJ010000736.1:0-8298 GCA_035712125.1 Terriglobia bacterium | reverse complement strand
GCCGCCGAATCGCGGCTGAGTCCCTCCCTCACGAGCCCCAGCAGAAACTCCAGTGCCGTCTCGTCGCGCGAAGAACTCAGCGCCCGCAGCAGCACCGAACCCAACTCACGACCTCGCGACTCTTTCCACGCTTCGATCAGTCTCTCGACCGCGCTCGTCAACCGCGACGCGCCCAGCGCCAGCGCTGCCTCGTCACGTGTCTCCGGATCGGGCGATTTCATGAATCGCCCCACGAACGCTACCGCCCGTTCGCGTTCCAGGGCGAGCAGCGAATCGAACACCTGTCCGATCACGGCGGATCTCTTGTCACCGGCATGCGCTTTCAACCGAAGCAGCACCCCTGCCTCGTCGCCATTCATTTGTTCCAGCGCGCGTATGGCTTCAATTCGAACCGTATCCGAGGCGTCGGCAAGCGCATCGACAAGACAGCGCAAGATCTCGGGCCGCGTCAGATCTGTGCATTGAACAAGCGCCAGGACAGCATTCGCCCGGAGGTGGACAGCGGAATCCTCTTGTCCGCCATAAACCGGCTCCATCTGGATGTGAGCCGCTGCGCGCAGGAAGGGCGCTGATTCGCCGAAATCGAGACCCGTTAGAGTCTTGATGATCGCAGTCTTGCCCCAACACTTCGGATCGTTCTTAACGGGATCGTCGAAGAGGCGCGTGAACGCGGCAAGAAGATCGGGAATCAATCCGGATCGTTGAAGATCTCCTGCGATTTTTGCGGCCTCGGCAACAACCAGGTTCGATTTATCCAGCAAGGCCTTCTTCAGCAGCGGCTCGGCGGCTTCGGGGGCCCCCACACGAAGCCGCTTCAACTCCACGATCCGTTCTTCAGTCTTTCGAGCCATTTGATTCGTTCTCGCCGCAGTAGTAGATTCGTGAGAATGTTGTTTAGTTCGTCAAGAAGCCAGTCTCGATTACAAAAAGAGGATATTGAAGAATCATTAATCCGCGAAATCGAAGAATCGCTCCGCGATGACGAACCCGGCGTCGCAGACGCAATACCAGAGCAAAGCGAAAATCTTCCTTCGGGTCCTCTGCGCTTCGTCTTGCATTTTCTGCGGTTTTACCGCTGGCCGCTGCTGGCGATCGTGCTGCTCGAGCTTGGCCAGGCTGTCTGCCAGATTCTCATACCAAAAGCAGTACAGGGACTGATCGACACGGCCGTGCCTCTGCAAAACCAGCCGGGTGTTTCGATCTGGAGCGCCCTTGGCGGGCCGTTGAAATTCTTCGTCGTGCTGAACGTCGGCATCCTTCTCTTTAGCCGCGCGAGCGGGTCGTTGCTGGTAACGGTCGGGCCGGTGTTGCGGCGCCGTGTGAGAAGCAGCCTGTACCGCTACCTGCAGGGGCACTCCCAACGGTATTTCATGGGCAACTTTGCCGGTTCGCTATCGAACCGCGTTGCTGAAGTCTCGATGGGTGTGAATCATTCGCTGTGGACGCTGGTCTGCGACTTCTGGCCGGTCACCGTGACTCTCGGCGTTTCGTTAATCCTGCTCATGCAGGTGCATTCGGGTCTGGGTTTAACCCTCGGTCTCTGGACGCTCGGATACCTCAGCGTGTCCTATCTGCTGGCGATGCGCTGCCGGGAATACGCCAAAGTCTTCGCAGCCGCACGGAGCGCCGTAAGCGGGCGCATCGTGGATGCGGTGACGAACGTGATGAACTCCAAGCTGTTTGCGCGCATGGACTATGAGCGGCGTCATCTGCGGCGCTACCTTGACCGGGAAGTTCAAGCCGCGCGCCGGACATTTTGGTTCATGGAAAAGATGCGGTGGTTTCAGTTCATCGCGACCCTTGCGCTGCAGGTGGGCATGATTGCTTACGCTGCGGATATCTGGGTCAGGGGCGAGATCAGCGTGGGTTCATTTGCCATGGTCGCGAGCCTGCTGCTCATGGTGATCAACGATGTGCGGAACCTCAGCCGCAGGTTTCTGGAGTTCTTTGAGTACATCGGAAACATTACAGACGGCGTGGGCATCATCATTCGCCCCCACGAGATTACCGATGTACCCGATGCGGGAGAGTTGAAGGTCACCCGCGGGGAGATTCGCTTTGAAAACGTCGACTTCGCCTACACAGAAGGAATCGAAGTATTCCGAAATCTCAACCTGACCATTCAGCCCGGTGAAAGAGTCGGGCTTGTTGGTTTCTCGGGTTCAGGAAAGTCGACGTTCGTGAATCTGCTGCTGCGGTTGTATGACATTCAGGGCGGCAGAATTCTCATCGACGGACAAAATATTCGGGAAGTGACGCAGAACTCGTTGCGGCAAGCGGTTAGCATGATCTCGCAGGAACCGATGCTCTTTCATCGGTCCCTTCGGGAAAACGTCCGGTATGGATCCCTCGACGCTACGGATGAGGACGTCCAGGAAGCAGCGCGCAGCGCGCATGCACACGACTTCATCGAGTCGCTTCCGCAGGGCTACGGCGCGCTTGTCGGCGAGCGAGGCGTCAAGCTCTCGGGCGGCCAGCGGCAGCGAATTGCGATTGCGCGGGCCGTTCTCAAGGCCGCACCGATCGTGATCATGGACGAAGCGACATCGAGTCTCGACTCGGTGACCGAACGTCACATTCAGGAGAGCATCCAGGATTTGATGCGTGGCCGCACCTCCATCGTCATCGCGCACCGGCTGTCGACGATCGCGCATCTGGACCGAATCGTCGTGTTCCATGCGGGAAAGGTCGTCGAAGATGGCACGCACGACGAATTGCTCGCGAAGAACGGGCACTACGGCAGAATGTGGCGAATGCAGGCCGGCGGGTTCCTGCCGGAGAGCGATGAGGACCCGACGGAGTACAAGGCGTCCGTTGCGGCAGTCTAGCGGTCTGTTCGGCGTGCCGGGCTCAGCCCTCCAGGGGCGCGGTTTCAATCACCACATCGGACGTCGTCATCAATTTATGAATCGGACAGGCAGACACGGCGTTGTAGAGTCGCTGTCGCTGCTCCTGGCTCATCGGCCCGTGAAAGGCGAGGCGCACTCTTAGAACGTACTTGCCCTTTCGCTCTTCCGCATCGTCCCTTTCAATGTCGACTTCCACGCGCTCCAGCGGGATCTGGTTCTTCCTCGCGTACCAGGTGGAGGTGAGTGTTTTGCACGCAGCAAGCGCGGCATCGAAATAGTCGTGTGCACCGGGGGCGGAATCCGTACTTCCCAGACTTTCAGAGACGTCTGTGCGAAAACTGTGCTTCCGAATCTGGATAACCTGAGGGTACGAATTCGGAACCTCAGTTTCGGCGTGGGTCTTCTCGGGCATTAAGAGCAGCCTCCTTTGTATTCGTATCCAGGAACACTAAAGATCATCCACGGTGTTCGACCGCGCGACAAGGCCCAAACTGTTTGCTTTTGCCAGTGTCCGGCAATAGAGTTGTCGCCTCGACCCCCCACTCAGTTCACTATCGGAGGCCACATGAGACGTGGAGTATGCATTTTCGCATTCGGAGTTATCCTCCTCTGCGCAGCGACAGCAGCATCCGCCCAATCGTCGGATCCCGTCATTAATGGTGAAGTACAGGGCGTCGAACTGTGCCCTCAGTTCATCTGTGGCGCTGCGCTCTTTAGCGGTGTATTCAAGGGGCAGATCGGCGGGAATCCCAACGCCGTGGGACTTATCACCGCGGCCATGACGCATGGAGATCTGCCGACCGTAATGGGCGGTTCAACCGACATTTACTTCGGCGCGTGGGAACTGCGCACACTGACACGCCGAATTCGTGGCGCGGTGCTCGGAGGAAGGATCGTTTACCTGGGCAACGATATATTCGCGATCCGGATTCTGCTGGATCTTCGCAGCGGGGGCGGCGGCTTTGTTGTGTTTGAGGGGCTCCTGAATCATCAGACGCTCATACCGACCTTCGGAGGGGATCTGCACCAAATTCCTTGAAGGATTGTTTGAAGAAATTTTGAAATTGGACGAATCCTGCACTTCAAATCCGAGATTGGAAATCTCAAATTGGACTCAAACACATCGTCAGGACAGTCCAATCTGAGATTTGCAGTTTCGGATTTGATATGCAGGATTCGTCCAATTTCAAAATTTCTTCAGAAGACCTCGCCGAGTACCGATGCCAACCACATAGAATGATTCTGTGCATCCTTCGCTCGATCGCATGACGGACCGGCAGCTTCTCGACCTTCGGCTTTGCGATCTTCCTTTGAAAATCGACGGCACCCGCTTAGAACAACGTATGGAGAAGCTTTATCGAGAGCTGAATGCGCGTTCGATTGCGTTCAAGCCTCACGTTTGGCTGGGCGAAGAATGGTTCACGCCGGATGGTGTTGCGGGTTTTGCAATTCCCTTTTACCTGGCGCATCCACGCCTGATGAAGCTTGAGCGATCTGAGATGCTGGAAGTTGAAGGCGCCACTGAAGGCGAATGTATGCGAATTCTGCGGCATGAAGCCGGCCACGCGTTAGGCAACGCATTTCGGCTCCACGTCCGCCGGAGTTGGACCGACACATTTGGTTCCTACCGCGTCCCCTATCCCGAGTGGTATCAGCCTCAGCCGGGAAGCCGCGATTACGTTCTCAATCTCGACGCGTGGTACGCGCAGGCACATCCCGCAGAGGACTTCGCCGAAACCTTCGCGGTGTGGCTGAAACCCGGAAACAACTGGCGTCGCCAGTACCAGAGTTGGGGCGCCCTCCGCAAACTCGAATACGTCGATCGCCTGATGAAGGAACTGGCGTCTAAAGCGCCTCCGGAGAAGCCGCAGCGCCATGTCGACCCGCTGCCGTCTTTGAAAACGACGCTCCGCGATCATTATCGGAAAAAGCGTGCGTATTACACGATTGACTGGCCGGCCTTGTTTGAAAGAAACCTTTACCGCGTGTTTTCAGCGGATCCGCGTCATCGGTCGCTGCCGAGCGCCGCGCAATTTCTGCGACATCATCAACGCGATATCTGCAATCTGGTCGCCAGCGCGACGGGCGTCCATCTTTACACGATCAATCACATCATGAGGCACATGATCGTCCGCTGTCGGGAACTAAACTTGCGTCTAACGATTTCTGAAGAGGAGGCGAAGGAGGTCAGCATCGCAACACTGACCATGCAGGTGATGCAGGTTCTGCAAACGGGCTATCACCGAATTCCATTGTGAGATTTAAACCGAAGACAAAACTCCGCATTCTCGTACTGCTAACCGAGGGTCTGATGCCTCCCGAGTCTGTCCCCGAGGGAGTTGAGAAGGAGTCACAACCCTGGCGGACCGAATACGACGTCATTACGGCGCTTCGGTCAATGGGCCATGACGTTTATCCTGTCAGCCTCCAGAGCGACCTGTCCGTCATCGGCAAGGCGATTGAAGAGCATAAGCCGCACATCGCGTTTAATCTGCTGGAGGAATTCGACGGCCGCGCGCTCTTTGATCAGCATGTCGTCAGCTATCTCGAGCTTCTCAAGCTTCCCTATACGGGATGTAACCCTCGCGGGTTAACGCTCGCGCACGACAAGGCGCTGACAAAAAAGATTCTGTCGTACCACCGAATTCCCGTGCCCGGTTTCGGAGTGTTTCCGAAGGGACAGAAAGTCATCCGGCCGACGCGGCTTAAATTTCCGCTGCTGGTAAAGTCCGTGATCGAAGAAGGTTCAGTGGGCATCTCGCAGGCGTCGGTTGTCCATGACGATGAAAAACTTGCGGAAAGAGTCGAGTTCATCCATCGGACGACTGAAAGCCATGCAATCGCCGAGCAATACATCGAAGGGCGCGAGATCTATGTCAGCGTGATTGGAAACAGAAGACTGCAAACGTACACGCCATGGGAACTCGTGATTAAGAATCTGCCGGAAGGCTCGCTGAACATCGCAACGGGTCGCTTGAAGTGGAATACGGACTATCAAAAGAAGGTCGGGCTTGTGACGAAGCCCGCTGAGCTTACCGAGGAACTGCAGGAACGGCTGGAGCTTTTGTCGAAGAGAATTTATCGGCATTTAAGCCTGAGCGGCTATGCGCGACTGGATTACCGGCTTTCAAGCAATGGCAAGTTTTACCTGCTGGAAGCGAATCCAAATCCTCAGATCGCGAGAAACGAGGACTTTGCGGATTCCGCAGCCCACTTCGGACTGACCTACTGCCAGATGCTGCAAAAGGTCCTGACGCTGGGGTTGAGCTACAGCGTGTCGTTCGGAGAGTCTCCGGGGTAAAGCTCAGCAGTTTAGGCTGTTGTGTGTTGAACTCCCCTCCTCGGCTTGAGGAGGTTGGCGCGAAGCGCCGGCGTGGTGCTCGCCCAGTAATTGAACTTCTTGACCACACCACCCCAGCCGAGGCTTCGCCTCGGCTTTCCCCTCCTCGCCGAGGAGGGGAGTTGGCGCCGCTTTTTCTCAAACGTCTCAGTAATGAACAACCGCCAGGGTCCAAAAGTGGCATTCCCCAACCTTTTCCTTCATTATTTCAGGCATCCGAACTGCTAAAGGGAACGGTATATGGACTGGTCAGGCGGCAGGCGAAGCACAAATATCGAGGACCGGCGAGGGATGCGCCTTGGGCGAGGGGTCGTCGGCGGCGGGCTTGGGACCATTGCGGTCGTTATCATCGGCCTTCTTCTCGGAGTCGATCCGTCGGTCATCATCAACAACACCGACATCGGAACCGACACCACCGCTGTTCAGCCCACTTCGCCGGCGGATGATGCCGCAAAGGATTTCATCTCGGCAGTAGTCGGCTTTACAGAGGACGCCTGGTCCGACATCTTCCGGGAAGGCGGCAGCAGCTATCGCCCGCCCACGCTTGTGCTTTTCACGGGAGCCGTCGAGTCTGCCTGCGGATTCGGTCAGGCCGCAATGGGGCCGTTCTATTGTCCTCCGGATCAAAAGGTCTATATCGACCTGTCGTTCTTTCAGGAACTTAGGGACCGCTTCCAGGCCCCCGGGGACTTTGCCCAGGCCTATGTGATTGCGCACGAGGTTGGTCACCACGTTCAGAACCTGCTCGGAATTTCCAGCCAGGTCCAGAACTATCAGCAGAACGCACGGCAGCGGGAAGCCAATCAAGCCTCCGTCCGCCTGGAGTTGCAGGCGGATTGTCTCGCCGGGGTGTGGGCAAACCGGACGGAACGAATGCGCCGGGAAGAGGCACAGAAATTTCTGGATGCCGGCGACCTGGAAGAAGCGCTTCAGGCCGCAAGCGCGATCGGCGACGACAAACTGCAGATGGAAAGCAAGGGCTACGTTGTGCCTGAGAGCTTTACTCACGGGTCCGCCGAACAGCGGATGCGGTGGTTCAAACAGGGTTTCCAGAACGGCACCGTCCAATCGTGCAATACCTTTAATTAGGCTGCCAAGAAACTCCGCACAAACCCCTAAATCATTGACCTCCTTTTGGTTCTAAAAGGATAATGTCGTCAACCATTTGGGGATAGGGAGGCTAGCGGAGTGACACGCTCAAACCGACGGGATTTTTGTCGCACAATGTTGGGAAGCGCGGCAGGTCTGGCGCTGGCATCGAAATCCTTGACTGGCCAGAGCGGATCCTCTCCGATCTCTGTGACCGATGTCACCGACACAATCTGTCTGATCCGTGGAGCCGGATCGAATGTAGTGCTCCTCAATGGGCCCGATGGCGCCTTGATGGTGAACGGCGGCGCTGCGGAACGTTCAGCCGAGCTACTTAAAGTCGTGGCAGAGCGGACCGGCGGAAAGCCCGTTCAAGTCTTGTTTAATACGGACTGGCACCTCGAAAACACCGGATCGAACGATACACTGGGCAAAGCCGGTGCCACGATCATCGCCCACGAAAACACGAAACTCTGGATGACCGCCGAATTTCACGTGCAGTGGCAAAACAAGACCTACAAGCCGCGCGCGAAGGAAGCTCGCCCCAACAAAACGTTCTACACAACGGAAACCATCACGTTCGGCAAAAAGACGGAAAAAATAACGTTCGGCAAAGAAGAGATCCACTACGGCTATCTGGGTCAGGCGCATACCGACGGCGACATCTATGTGTTCTTTCCCGGCCCTAACATCCTGGTGACTGGCGACCTGTTTACTGTAGGAAGTTATCCAATCCTGGATTGGTCCACGGGAGGCTGGATTGGGGCGAGGGGACTGCCGCCTAAAGAGGCTGCGGTATTCGTCGGAACGAGGGCGGATACGATGTTCCTCCAGCTGGCGAATGAGCAGACAAAGGTGATTCCTGGAAGTGGCCCGGTGCAGACTTACGCCGATCTCAAAGAACTGGCTGAGATGATGGAAACGCTGCGTGTGCGTTTCTATAACATGATTGGAAAGGGCCTGACGGCAGCAGACATGTACCGCGCCAATCCAACGAAAGAGTTCGATGCGAAATGGGGC
>DASTBJ010000735.1:0-7100 GCA_035712125.1 Terriglobia bacterium | reverse complement strand
AGGGCTGGACCAGGAAGATCACGTAAAGTCTTTCCAGCAGTTCGACCCAATTCCTTGCGGTTGGCGGCGATATCCCACCTCGGTGGTCACCCAAAACCGGCCAATGAAGGTCACCTCAAAACCGGCCAACGATAGATAGCGTTCGGGACATTTCCAGTCCGACGAGCCTGTAGGCTCAGTCGGCATGAGCAATGTCTTGAGCGACGATAAGAAACATCAAGTTATCGCACTCGGGAAGCTGGGCTGGACGCTGCGGCGTATTGAGCAAGCGACCGGAGTGCGTCGAGAAACCGCAAGTCAATATCTGAAGGCGGCGGGAGTCGGCGTGCGTCCCGCCGGGAGTTGGGGCCGCCGTCCGCCTTCAAAACCGGCCAACGAAGTGACCACCGACCCGGAATCAAAACCGGCCAATGAGGTGACCACCGACTTTATCCGGCCTTTTTTAGACAAACAGCCGCTTCAACTTCCATCCTCCAGCGCCTGTGAGCCCTTCCGGGAAACTATCGAACGGGGCTTGAGCCGTGGCCGCAATGCTATGGGGATCTGGCAGGACATGGTCAGCGAGTTGGGTTTCAGCGGCGACTACCAAAGCGTAAAGCGTTTCGTTCGCAAGTTGCGCGGATCGCGCCAGCCCCTGGCTGCAGGCATCATCGTGACCCAGCCTGGCGAGGAAGCGCAGGTCGACTACGGTACTGGCCCGATGGTTCGCGATCCACAGACGGGCAAGTATCGACGGACACGGTTGTTTGTCATGACACTGGGCTACAGCCGCAAGTCGGTTCGCCTGCTGAGCTTCCGATCGAGCTCGCGCCTCTGGGCGGAGTTGCATGAGAAAGCATTCCGCCGCCTTGGAGGCAGTCCCCGCATCGTGGTTCTCGATAATCTTCGCGAAGGTGTGGTCTCGGCCGACTTCTATGAGCCGAAACTGAATCCCTTATTTAAGGATGTGCTCGCGCACTACGGAGTCACCGCCATGCCCTGCCGCGTCCAGGATCCGGATCGCAAAGGGAAAGTCGAATCCGGTATCGGTCACGCGCAAAGAACACCGCTGAAGGGTCAACGCTTCGAAAGTCTGGAGGAGGCACAAACCTACCTGGACAACTGGGAGTCGCATTGGGCTGATACCCGGATTCATGGCACGACCAAGCGGCAGGTGGCCGCCATGTTTGCCGAAGAGAAACCGTCGTTGCTTCCGCTTCCCCTCGAGCCTTTCCGCTACTACCAGCACGGAGAACGCGTCGTTCATCTGGATGGATGCGTCGAGGTGGAAGCTTCTTATTACAGCGTGCCGCCAGGATGGATCGGACGACTCGTTCGAGTGCAATGGGACCATCTGCGCATTCGCATCATCGATCCACACACTCACCAGTTGCTGCGCGAGCATATCCGTCAGCAACGTGGAAAGCATCGCATCAATCCGGCGGACAATCCGAGGAAGATACCGCGGACCACGGCGCAACTTTTAGCGCGAGCCGAGCGAGCCGGCACGCAGATCGGCTCGCTGTGCCAACAGATTTACCGGCATCAGGGAGAGCCTGGCATTCGTCGCATCCTTGGCGTGCTTTCTCTGGCCCGCAGATTCGGCGCGGCTGCGGCCGAACAGGCCTGCGCTGAAGCTCTCGAACTCCGCATCTATGAGTACCGCTTCGTTCGCCGTTACCTGGAGCGTCAGCCCCAGCTCACGCTCAAGCAAGTCGATCCTCTGATCCGGGAACTGATCCAGTACCGCGATCTGATCAATCTGAAAAGTCAGGAGCCACAATCATGAACGTCATCGAATTGAAACGCGCACTCAAACAACTTCGCCTTGGCGGTATTGCCGCCATTCTGGAAACGCGTCTGCAGCAGGCGCAGGCCGAACCCATGGCCCCGATCGATCTGATTTCCTGCCTCGTCTCTGACGAACTCGCGCGCCGCAGCGATCGCCTCTTGGAACGCCGTCGTAAGGCCGCGGGCTTTCGCAACCTCAACACGCTGGACAACTTCGATTTCAGCTTCAACAAGAAGATGAATCGCAGTCTGGTCTTCGACCTTGCAACCGCCAATTTCATTGCACGCCACGAAGACGCCTTGTTTCTGGGGCCACCAGGGACCGGCAAGAGTCATCTGGCTCAGGCCATCGGTCTGGCCGCAATCCAACAGGGCTATCGCGTCCTCTATCGTGAGACCCACACGCTGCTCAGTGACATTGCGGAGGCGGCACTCGACGGCACCCGGAAGGAATTGATGGAACTGCTTTCCACGATCCCTTTGCTCATCATCGATGACCTCGGCATGCGAAAACTATCTCCTTCCGCTGCCGAAGAGCTCCTGGAAATCGTCATGCGTCGTTATGAAAGAGCCAGCACGTTACTGACGTCGAACAGACCCGTTGAAGACTGGGGCAAGCTACTCGGCGATACCGCTGCCGTCACCGCGATGCTCGACAGACTGCTCCATCACGGCCACGTCCTGAAGTGCGGGCCCCGAAGCTGGCGTACCAGAACGATCTTGCCGGAAGCGGCGGAGACGAGGGAATAGATGAGAAACCCGCCATACTGGAAGTCGATCACCACTCCAATCGTCGTTTATAGGCGATCCTGGAAAGAAATTTTCACCGACTTCCACATCAAAACTGGGAAAACACACAAACGCAGAACGCAGACGCCTGTGGAAAGTGCCGCAGCTGAGGAAATCAAAATCGGTGGCCTTCGGCATCTCTTTCTTGAGGATTTCCACAAGCTGCTTGGAAAGCAAAAAACGCTTTCCACACTTACCACAGGCCCGACGACGATTCACAAGCTTGAAACGATAAAGTCAGCGAAGCTAAAACCCGCTTGCCTGATCCGGCCGCGAGGGAGTACATAACCTTGTCCTGATCGCTCTCTCCGTTGGCCGGTTTTGAGGTGACCCTCATTGGCCGGTTTTGAAGTGACCACCGAGGTGTAAACCAAATTGAAATCTATTTTTCGATCATCCAAAGGAAGGTTCTGACTCCCAATGATTTCCCCCGACCTTAACGCCGTCGCCGAACGCCTTCTTAACTTCCAATATCACTGGGAGGCCATCGGTAAACCTTTTGAGTGGAAGTTCACACGTCGTGATCGCCAAGCTTCCTACCAAGTTTCAATCCAATCCCGTCGCCGCCTAAAATACGTATGCGTACTTATGAAACGACCGATTTAGTTATCGCTGTCCTTGTTGCCGCTGGTACAACGGCCTACTCTCGGACCAGGAGCCGCGTGAGGCCATTTGCCTGGCGATTGAAGTCGAGGCAGGCGCTATTCTTAGAGAATGGAGCGTTAATGGAAGATCACGTCCAATAGCGGTGCAGGGGCGGGCGCTCATCAGCAAATTCTCTTGATGCTCGACTTGGAAAAGACTTTTAACGTTCGCAAGGTTCGTTTCGAATCCATTTTCGGGAGGCGCATTGACGGCTCGGGATAGTTCTCGCGTTCGAATCGGAATTTCCTCTTGCCTCCTCGGCGAGAAGGTGCGTTTTGACGGCGGCCATAAGAAAGATGAATTTCTAACCAGCCACTTCGGTCGATACGTCGAGTGGGTTCCCATTTGTCCTGAATTCGAGATTGGCTTGGGCGTCCCCAGGGAATCACTTCGCCTCGTCGCGGACGGCAAGAAAGTCTGCCTGGTTGCTCCCCGTTCCGGACTCGATCACACTGAACGGATGAACAACTGGACGAAGGAACAGACCAGACACCTGATGGATCAAGGGCTCTGCGGCTATGTGCTGAAGCGAAGCTCGCCGAGTTGCGGTCTGGAGCGGGTGAAGGTATACAGCGGACCCGGTCTTCTGAATCGCGAGGGACGCGGGCTTTTCGCGTCAGGACTTGTGGATCGTTTTCCCAATCTGCCCATGGAAGAAGAGGGGCGGCTGAATAACGCGAGATTTCGCGAGAACTTCGTGTCGCAGGTGTTCTGCTACAAGCGCTGGATGGATCTTCAGGGGGAGGGATTAACCCGCGCGCGAATCATTCAGTTCCACGCGCGTCATAAGTTCCTGCTCATGGCGCATGAACAGGCTGGAATGCGACGCCTCGGGAATCTGATCGGCCAAGCGGCCCGGTCGATCTCAGCAAAGCAGCTCGGAGTCGAGTATTTCGATGCTTTCTGCGAGGTAATGCGCCACACACCGTCGCGGCGGAATCACGCCAACGTGCTCCAACATCTCGCCGGCTATTTCAGCGAACAACTGGCTCCGGACGATCGGGCCGAACTTTCAGAAGTCATCGACCGCTACCGCAGGGATCGTCTGCCACTTATCGTGCCGGTCACCTTGATTCGGCATTATGTACGCAAGCTCAACGTCGAATACCTGCGGGACCAGATTTATCTGGATCCGCACCCCGACGAGCTGAACCTATTGAACCAACTCTGACGCCGATAAAAAGGCTGAGCGGATGAATAACAGAATAGTGCTGATCGCCGGTTGCCTGGCTACGCTGTCCGCAATCGGTCTGGCGTATGCCCAGGGCAAACGCCCGTTGCGCGTAGTTTCCGAGGTGGATCTCGCTCGCTATGCGGGCCAGTGGTACGAGATTGCCCGGTTTCCTAACCGCTTTCAGAAACGGTGCGCCGGAGAAGTAACAGCGCAATACGCGTTACAGCCCAGCGGAAAGATCTCAGTGCTGAACCGCTGCCGGCTGGAAAACGGAGGGCAGATCCAGGCAGAGGGAGTGCTTTCCTTTCGTTCATTCCGCAGGTTTGGGGTGACTATCAGATCATTGCGCTCTCGCCGGATTACACACATGCGCTTGTAGGTGATCCAACACGGGAATACCTTTGGATTCTGTCGCGATCGCCCCAGAGGGACGATGCCACATACAATCGACTCGTCGACGAAGCCCGAATGCAGGGTTTCGACGTCAGCCGGCTGCAGAAGACGAGGCAGTCCGGATCCTGACTTTTGAGAAAGTTGGGCCAAGCAATTGTCTGAAAGCTCCAATCCACAGCGTGTCGGGATTGCCGGAGCCACCGGCTACATTGGCGGACGGCTCGCTCCGCGTCTGCTCGATTCTGGTTACTCTATTCGTTGTCTCGTCCGCTCGCCGGCGAAGCTGCAGGGCCGCGACTGGGCTGAGGGTTCCCGAGTGGAGGTCCGGCAAGCGGATCTTGAAGACGCCGAATCCCTCGCGCGCAATCTCGAAGGGTGCCAGGCGGCATTCTACCTGGTTCATTCCATGACCTCCGCCGGACCGAAGTATGCGGAACAGGACCGGCGCCTTGCTTCGGTCTTCGCTCACGCTGCTCGCAAGGCCGGCGTGGAGCGAATCATCTACCTCGGAGGGCTCGGCGAAACCGGTTCGGATCTCAGCCAGCACCTCTCTTCGCGTCGTGAGGTCGAGGAAGGCCTCGCTTCAACAGGTGTACCGGTGACGGTTCTGCGCGCCGCCATGATTATCGGCTCTGGTTCTGCATCTTTCGAAATCATGCGTTATCTCGTCGAACGACTGCCGATCATGATTACTCCGAGATGGGTGAGCACCCCCTGTCAACCGATTGCGGTGAGGAACGTGATCGGATACCTGGTCGGAACCTTGTCCAAGCCGGAAATGGCTGGAGGCACATTCGATATTGGCGGCCCCGATGTTCTTTGCTATCGCGACATCATGCAGGTGTTGGCCGAAGAGCTTGGACTGAGACGTCGATGGATTTTCCCGGTTCCAGTCTTGTCACCACGCTTGAGTTCCTATTGGATCCATCTCATTACTCCCCTGAGTCACAACATTGCGAAGCCGCTGGCCGAGGGTCTCAAGAATCCTGTCGTATGCCGCGAAAACCGGATCACAAAACTGATTCCGCAAGAACTCCTCACCGTGCGAGAGGCCATTCGCGCAGCTCTTCGCCAAGTGACGGAGAATCAGGTCGAAACGAACTGGTCGATGGCGGGACCCATTCCGAGCGATCCGGACTGGGCGGGCGGGACGGTTTTTCGTGATGAGCGCGAAATTGTCATTGAAGCGCCGGACTGGGCCGTATTCCGAGCTGTTTGCCGCGTGGGCGGAGGACACGGATGGTACGCTGCGGACTGGCTCTGGAGGATTCGCGGTTGGATAGACCTTGCGGTTGGTGGCCCAGGCCTTCGCCGTGGACGCCGGGATCCGGAGATGGTCCGCTATGGAGAAGCGCTCGACTTCTGGCGGGTTGTTGGAGTGGAACGCGATAGGAGGCTCGTGCTCCGCGCAGAAATGAAGTTACCCGGCGAGGCACTGATCGAGTTTCGCGTTGAGGCCCGGGGTGAGTTCCAATGCATGTTGCAGCAACGTGCCCTGTTCCACCCTCGCGGCTTGTTTGGCCTTCTCTATTGGTACGCCGTAGCACCGCTGCATAACATGGTTTTCCGTGGCATGCTGCTGGGCATCCGACGGGAAGCCCTAAGAATCGCGGCCGGACCAGAAAGATCCACCAGAGCGAGTTGACACCTATTGTTGGTCTTATCTCACTGAGGAAGATAAAGAAAAGGCTCCTCAGGTAGGGCTCGAACCTACAACCCTCCGGTTAACAGAGGGCTTCCATGTTGTTGCTGGGAGTTGCTGACTGTTGCCGACTCATTCTTCGTTTTGCATTTACTGGGTTTTCCGCTTTGCCGAGACGAGGAGTTCTTTGCTTCGGATTGCGGGTTGTTGACTCTTCAAAAAGGGCAAACAAACGGCAAATTTCCGATAGCAAGAAAGTTAGACAAGTGACTGCTCCAGCGCTGATCCAAAACTAGACCACTACCGGGGTCCCATTCGTATCGCTCCCCGATCGTTTCGTGATAGGCTCCGCGCCATGAGATGCCTAACAATTTTCTTGGTTCTGATTGCGGCTGTGCCGGTGTTTGCACAGCTTCCCGATCCTAACGCTATGGGCGTTTCATCCGGTCACATGCACATGATGGTGCGGGACCCGGAGGCGCACAAGAAGGTCTGGGTGGAAACACTCGGCGCGCAGGTTGTGAAGAGCGGCACACTGGAGCTTCTGAAACTGCCGGGAATCTTTTTAGTCCTGGGAAAAGCCGAACCGGCTGAAGGCTCGGAAGGATCCAGCGTCGATCATTTTGCGATTCGTGCGAAAGACCTGTCGGCGATCAAGGCGAAACTGGTCGCGGCCGGCATCACCAT
>DASTBJ010000734.1:0-5449 GCA_035712125.1 Terriglobia bacterium | reverse complement strand
CACGTCGATTCCAGGTGATGAGCATTCCGAACTTTGTCGTGATGAAGGGCGGCAAAATGGTCCATCAGCAACCCGGGCTGGTGGATCATCGGCAGATGATGGCGTGGCTTGCCCAGGCGGCGTTGTAGAATCTCCGGCATGCGCACGGCCTTACATCGAACCGTTCTCTGCATTCTGATCGTCACCGCGGTTTTCATCGCCGCCCAGAATTCCGGTAGCGACTATTTCTTCATTCAACTCGCGGATCCTCAGTTTGGAATGTTCACAAACGACAGAGATTTCGCGCAGGAGACCGCCAACTACGAGTTCGTGGTCGCCAACATCAATCGTCTGCGTCCGCGTTTCGTCGTGATCTGTGGCGATTTGATCAACAAGGTCGGAGATCCAGCACAAACAGCGGAGTACCTCCGGATCACGGGTAAGATCGACAAGTCGATTCCCGTCTATGCCGTGCCCGGTAATCACGACGTCGGCAACGAACCCACTCCCGAAACCCTGGCCTATTATCGAAAGCACTTTGGTGCGGATCGTTACAGCTTCACCCAGGGAAGTCTTTACGGAATCGTTCTGAACTCGGGACTGATTCACACGCCCGTCAAGGTCCAGGCCGAAGCGGCCGAACAGCAAGCCTGGCTGAAATCGGAACTGAACAAAGCGAAAACTGCAGGCGCCAGACATATCGTGGTGTTCCAGCACCATTCCTGGTTTTTGGAGCGCGCCGATGAGCCGGACCAGTATTTCAACATTCCCATGGAGCGGCGCCGCGGCTATCTCGACCTGCTGAAATCAGCCGGCGTTCGCCAGGTCTTTGCCGGGCACTATCACCGCAATTCGCTGGGGCGCGATGGCGATCTCGAGATGATCACCAGCGGTCCTGTCGGCCAGCCGCTGGGCAACGATCCGTCGGGCATCCGCATCGTCACCGTAAAAGACAGCGGACTGGAACATCGCTACTACACGCTGGGAAACATCCCGAACCAGTATCCGCCTGCAAGTGCAGCTCGCGGGCGTGGCGGTCAGTAGCCAGAGCCCTTGACGATGCCGCTGTTTTCCAAAATACTGCGGCCACTTATGCGCTACCCCAAACGCTGGCGGACCAAATCCCTACATCGACGCAAAGGGATTTCAAGACGAACTGACGATCCAGGAAACCGCGTTCAATAACGAGCTCAAACGCCAGGAAGCCGAAGGCCCTCCGACCCGCGGTGGGCGCGGCGGACGCCGGGGGCAATAGAAAAGGTATCGAAGCTACTTTTTGGCGGCCTCACCAAAGGAGATCGGGAACCCGTCCGGATCGACAGCCACGGCCAGCCTGATTCCATCACCCGCGCGCGCCGTGGGCGGTGTCACAAACACCACGCCCTTCGCCTGAAGCTGTTCATAAACCAAATCCAGATTGTCCACGTTGAAGCCGAGCGAACCCGTTCCTGCATAGTGGGCATTCGGATCCGCGGCGGCCTCACGAGCCTGACCGCCACCATGCAGCGCGAGAGTCGTTGTTCCGGTCTGAAATTCTGTCCACTCCGGCGTTCCGAACTTCATGGGAATTCCGAGTTTGTCTTTATAGAAAGCGACCGAACGGGCCATATTCGAGACCGTTATCATGACGTAATCAATCTTATTAAATGTGGATGGCATCGTTCCTCCTGCGTCGCCGTAATTCTATCTGATAACGTGATAACCTGATTGGGCATGAAGACGCTCGTTCTGCTTCGTCACGGCCAGAGCACATGGAACCAGGAAAATCGCTTCACAGGCTGGACCGACGTGCCGCTTTCGGAACTCGGCGTTGAAGAAGCACGTGCGGCAGGCAGGCTGCTTCATGATGACGGCTACGTCTTCGATTATGCGTTTACATCCGTTCTCAAGCGCGCGATCAAGACGCTGTGGCTGACGCTCGAGGAAATGGATCGCATGTGGATTCCGGTCCACAACACCTGGCTCTTGAACGAACGCCATTACGGAGCGCTGCAGGGACTGAACAAGAAGGAGACCGTGGAACGTCACGGAGAAGCCCAGGTGCAAATCTGGCGCCGCAGTTACGCCACGCCGCCGGATCCTCTCAGCCCGAACGACCCGCGAGCGCCGCATCACGACCCGCGATATGCGGGAATTGATCCTGCCAGTCTGCCTTTAACGGAATCGCTCAAAGACACCGTCGCGCGGGTGTTGCCTTTCTGGGAAGGAACAATTGCCCCTATGGTTCGCTCGGGTAAGCGCATTCTGATCGCATCACACGGCAACAGCCTTCGCGCTCTCGTGAAGAAGCTGGATAACATCTCCGACGAAAAAATCGCAGCGCTGAATATCCCGACAGGCATCCCCCTGGTCTATCAACTCGCCGACGAGGACCTGAAGCCGATCAAGAGCTTTTATCTCGGCGATCCGGAAGCCGTGGCACGGGCTACGCAGGTCGTGGCGAATCAATCTCGCAAGGATTGACCGTGGCGGATTCGATCGACCCCCGAGAGAGCCTCGCCGCAGTGTCAGAGGAACTCTCTATACCCCGGATTCGGCGCCACATTTTCCTTTGCGCCGATCAGACCAAGCCAAAATGCGCGTCGCGGGAAATCACTCTCGAATCGTGGGACTACCTGAAGCAACGTCTCGAAGTACTGGGCCTCACAAGAGGTGAGAATTGCGTCTTTCGCACGAAGGCCAACTGTCTTCGTGTCTGCGAACAAGGCCCGATCGCTGTTGTTTATCCCGAAGGAGTCTGGTATCACTCCGTTACGCCCGAGGTTCTGGAACGCATCATTCAGGAACACCTGATCGACGGTCGTCCCGTGGCGGAATTCGCTTTCGCAGAGAACCCGCTGGGTACGAAGCCTTAGACGCCCCTCGGCTTTCAACCGAGATTTGACATCCGACTATTCGACCATTTAACAGTTCACCAGGTACATTTCACGGCGTACATCGCGGACATTTGACACCAGTCACTTACGAGGCGACCGTCTCTGTTGTGGCCAGGTGTCGATATTCACTAAACGGTCGCCCGCGGACCTGTTGATAACCCGCAGGACACCGTAGCCAATCGCTCCAAAGATCGCCATTAAGAACAGAAAAATGCCGGCCAGGCGAAGTGCAAACGACAGTGGTTGTTGAACAAGGTCGGAGCCGATCTGCCTTAACGCAGTTTCGATAGCCATCAGCACGCCGATTAGCGCCAGTATCATGAAGGCCATTGAGATGCGTGAAAACCGAAATGAACTCATGGTGAACCTCCTGCAAAAATCCTCGAAGCGGCAACCCAATTGCTCGGATATGGCCCCGGTGAACGCGCCCCAGAACTCGCGTACGAAAAACGCCCCCCGTCTTTTCCAGTTCTCATGCCGTACGTCCTGCAGGCCCAAATTGAAGCAGAGAGTCATCTCCTCCGAAAATTTGCGAAAGAAACTCAGGGGATACAGATTGAGCAGCCACCGAAATAGAACCCGCATCGCGTTACGCTCCTTTGCGGGCAATACGAAGACTCGCGAGTTTGGTCAACTGCTTCATTCGTTCGACCTCGAGCTGGAGGCTCCGGCGTCCTCGCGCGGTAAGGCGATAGGCCCGTCGATCGCGCGATCGCTGCTCTTCTTCGAAGTGCTCAATCCATCCGCTGTCCAACAATCGTTGGAGAGCGCCGTATAGGGTTCCCGTGCTCAGCACGACGCGACCGTCACTGATTTGTTCGACATCTTTGATGATGGAATACCCGTGGCGAGGCTGTTCAGCCAGACTCAGCAGAACGAATAAAACCGGCTCGGTTAACGGCAGTTGCTCCATATGTCACCTCACGACATGTCGTAGCGTGACATACCAACAGACGGGCCGTCAAGACCCGATTGCTGGTCACAGGGTGCACACAAAAAATGGAAACAACGTGCCTGACCCCGATTTCTCTTAGCGCACTTCGGACATCAGCGCGACCATGTTCTGCTCGGAGTCGCGAAAGAATCCCATCCACAATTCGTGATCGGGCATTTTTGCGATCAGGTGCGGCTTTGAAACAAACGTGACGCCTTTCGAAACGAGTTCATCGTGAGCGGCATGGATGTCGGGGACTTTGTAATAGACCATTGAACTCACGCGTTCGCTGGTGTTCTCTTCTCTTACGGCATCCAGCATCACGCGAACGCCACCGCAATCGAAGAAGGCGAGTCCTGGCGGATCCGCCTGAAAAAGAAACCGCATGCCCAGAATGTCGCGGTAGAAGGCAACAGCGCGACTCAGATTGTCCGCGTGAATGGCAATTTGTCCGATCTGATTAAGATTCATGTGAGATCCCTCTTTAAGCGGCCTCGACAATAGACCGGGACGTCAGGTGTTGCCTCAGCGTATCCGGACTGAGTTGCTTGCTGAGATACACCTTCGACTCTGTCTTGTCGGTCCGGTGCGGCTCGAACTTGATGACATCGAATCGCAAATGGTCCAGCGTGGCCCGCATCGAATAGAACTTGTTTTTCGTCTTGACGATAAGTTCATCGTACCCGTGTAAGTGCGCCCACTCCTCCTGTTGCTCGGTCAAGGCGCGGTAATGCCCTTCCCCCCGCCACTCCTTGCGCGTTCCACCGATCCAGCTGTAGAAAATCCTGCGACCTGCAAACTTTACCGACTCGCCAAGTCGCGACACCAGATCCGCCAACGCAATACTCGACTCATGTTGTCGCAGTTCGTGCCCCACCTTGAACGCAACAGGAACCTCCAGCGTGGGATCATCGAGCGAGCGACCAAGTGAGATCAGAATCAGATGTTCCCGACCCTGCAGGCGCTGGATGATCTCGGAGGCTGTTTTCTTTCCGGAAAACTCTGTGAACATTTCTTCCATGAAGGCAACTTCCAGAGCGCCCTGCTCCAGACGGTACTGAACGATGCGGTGTGCCATAAACGGTACAGGGTATCACCCGCCTGCGTGTTTCTTTCGAACCTGTGTGTAAAAGCGTTCGACCTGGTTGGCCGGCAAGGTTAGCCGCAGCACGCCTCCGCGCGCAGTCTCAATCCGGATTCGCGCCTCGCCGCCACCGCTTTCGCGACTGTCGGCCTTGGTAATGTTGGTATAGCTGGTCTTCCACAGCAGCAGGCCTGCGGCGCCGACTGTAATAATGAAGTCTTCGTAAACGCCGCAGAACTGGCGCAGCAGCAGCGCCAGGCCGAACCCGTAGATCACCGCCTGGATCACGAACTCCACGATAACGCCGCTCAAGCCGTGGGGTCGAAGCGCGGCGCGATCCAAAAAAAGCGTGGTCGACGCGGCAACCACAGTCATCAACAGGCAGTTCAGCGCAAGCGGCCACCGGCGATGTGAGGCGACCAGCGGCTTTGGAAGTCGATAGAGCACCCAGATCAGGAAGCTGAACGGAACAACGGATATCAGTATCCCGAAAACCCAGGCCGCCGGGCGGAGATCATCGATCATTGCGTCCAGCACCGCTCTCTAAAACCACAGGCGACGGCATCGCAGTAAGAC
>DASTBJ010000733.1:0-8125 GCA_035712125.1 Terriglobia bacterium | reverse complement strand
CTGAGCTACGGGCGCGTACTTTCGAAGTCAGACTACCTGAACCTGAACCTCGGTTTCCATAGTTTGGGGCTCGAGGTGCCTGTCCCCGAAACTCGGAGCGCGCCCGGAGGGATTCGAACCCCCGACCACCGGATTCGAAGTCCGATGCTCTATCCAGCTGAGCTACGGGCGCAGGAGCCCCCGATTGTACCAAAACCCCGGCGCACCTCTCAGTGCTCTGTCCTTTGGTGTGGTAACTTATGAATTTCGGAACAACACACGGGAGCGCGTGACTCATGCGAAATGTCGTCATTATTGGATCGGGTCCTGCCGGCTTTACGGCTGCTGTCTATAGTGCCAGGGCAAATCTGTCCCCCCTGCTCATCGAAGGAAAAGAGCCGGGAGGGCAGCTTACCCTGACGACACTGGTAGAAAACTTCCCAGGATTTCCGGAAGGTGTGCTGGGGCCCGATTTGATGGATGCGATGCGCAAACAGGCCAAACACTTTGGCACTGACGTGGTCAACGGGTTCGTCCACAAGGTCGACTTCAGCAAGCGCCCATTCAAAGTCTGGTACGGGGAGCAGGAAGTCGAAACCCGGACGGTGATCATTTCAACCGGGTCGTCGGCCAAGATGATCGGGCTGGAATCCGAGAGGAAACTGATGGGGCACGGGGTGTCGACGTGCGCCACCTGCGATGGATTCTTCTTCCGCGGCAAGAAGATTGCAGTGGTCGGCGGAGGCGATTCAGCGATGGAAGAATCGACCTTCCTGACCAAATTCGCAACGGAAGTAAATGTCATTCACCGGCGCGACACCCTGCGCGCTTCCAAGATCATGCAGGATCGCGCGATGGGTAATCCCAAGATCAAATTCCACTGGAACACAGCGGTCGAGGAAGTTGTCGGTACGCCGGAGGGCGGCGTTTCCGGGCTGCGGCTGGTGAATACTCAGACCAAAGACAAATCGAATCTGGCCGTCGACGGTCTGTTTATTGCTATCGGCCATAATCCGAACACCGAGATTTTCAAAGGCCAGATCGATCTGGACGATCTGGGTTATATCCGAACGCAGCCGAGTTCGACACGGACGAACGTTCCCGGTGTCTTCGCTTGTGGCGACGTCCAGGATCCGGTTTTTCGCCAGGCCATCACGGCGGCCGGTTCCGGCTGCATGGCGGCGATCGAAGCTGAACGCTGGCTGGAACACTGACCTCCTGCGAACGCACATGGACGAAGAGCGGATTTTCACCTTATCGGAAGCCAGCCGGCTGATTCCTCAGCTTCGGGCTCTACTGGTCGAAGCGGGGGAGCAGTGGGCGCTGATGCGCCGAATCAGCCCGGAGATTCAGAAGGTCCGCGACAAGGTGCCGCTCGACGGTTTCAGCCCCTATGGCGCGACCTACGTGGAGTCAGCGTCCCACCTGCTTTACCTCCTGAACCAGGTTAGGGACATGGGGGTGCATATAAAAGACATCGACAAGGGACTCTGCGACTTCCCGTACCTGCGGCATGGCCGGGTCGTGTACCTCTGCTGGCACCTCGGGGAAGACTCCATCACCTCCTGGCACGACATTGAGGCGGGATTTGCCGGGCGTGAACCGCTCGACGAAACCGACCGGTAGAACTGCCATGGACAAAATCCGCATCTCCCAGATCGACTGTCCTGCCCGGGTAGGCGTGTCTGCCGAAGAGCGAACTTCCGAACAACATCTGTCGATCGATGTCGAGTTTCTGATCGACACCCGAAAGCCTGCTCGGTCCGATTCCATTGCCGACGCCATCGACTACAGTAAGGTAGCGGCGGTCGTGGCCCAGGTATGCGCGAAGCAACCCTATCACCTGATTGAGACCATCGCTGAAAGGATCGCGGAGCGCGTGCTCGCTGACTTTCCAACTCCCGGCACCAGAGTGCTAGTCCGCAAAGTTTCGCCGCCAATGAAGCCGTTGGCAAACCACGTCTCCGTGGAGATCACGCGGCCGTAGCTCCAACAAAAATTAGGACTTGCCCAACATTTATGTTGAAGATTGCCGGCTCTGACGCTATTCTTAGCCCCGATAATTTGTCACTCTGGCACTCCTGGCCAGGTACACTTTTGGCTATTCTTTTCCGGAATTCATAAAGGAGGCTTCCTTTGCCCAGCACTCTTAGTCAGGCAGCGTTCGAAAATCCGCAGGCGGACTACACCGTAAGAAACCAGGTGAAGCCGAAACTGAGTAAGCGGATGATGAAGTACGTTGATGCTGCCGTCTGCTTTGGTGCCGGTGTCGCGTTCGACACCATCCAATACTTCAATCGATTCAACCCTGCCCCGGCATTTACGCCGAAGTGGACTGAAAAACCCATGCTCAAGTCCTGGCAGAAGACAAAGCCGACACTCGGCTGGCCTCGCCAGACCGACTCCCTTTGCCCGGCATGCGTCCGGGAAGCGCGGGAAGCCATCACCCAGGGTGAAGTTGAGTGGCAAAAGCTGCTCAATGAAAAGGTGGGAGAGGTTAAGGCCGACATTATTGAAAGGGACGGCCAGGTCTGGATGGTTAAGGAGTGCGCCCAGCACGGAAAGACCGAAGACCTCATGGCCATCGATGTCAAATTCCTCGAATGGATCGAGAAGAATTTCCCCGGCCGCGACATCCCGGCACACAACGACGAGGGCCTGCACAATCACGGCAGCAGTTCTGTAAAACATGGACGCGGTGCGGTTCTAACGGTCGACCTGACAAACCGCTGTAACATGATGTGCGATCCCTGCTTCATGGACGCAAATCAGGTCGGCTACGTTCACGAACTGACGTGGGCGGAGATCAAGGAAATCATGGACAACGCCATCAACATCAAGCCCCGGCGTCAGATGTCCATACAGTTTTCCGGTGGTGAGCCGACCCTTTCTCCTTACTTCCTCGACGCCGTCCGGTACGCGCGCGAGATCGGCTATTCCAGTACCCAGGCAGCAACCAACGGCATCGAATTCGCCAAGAGCCCGGAATTCGCCCGCAAGGCGGCCGAGGCGGGGCTGCGGTTCGTGTATCTGCAGTTCGACGGTATCGGCAACGATGCCAACAGCCATCGGCAGATCGGCAACCTGTTCGACGTCAAACTGAAGGCCATCGAGAATCTACACGCCGCCGGTGTTGAAATCATTCTTGTCGTGACGCTGGTCAACAACGTTAATAATGACCAGGTGGGCTCCATCATCCGGTTTGCGATGGACAACCCCAAGAAGATCGCGTTCATCGCCTTCCAGCCGGTATCGTTTACCGGACGCGATGAAGAGGTCACCCCGGAACGTCGTCTCCGGCAGCGCTATACGCTGTCTCACCTGGCAAACGACGTCAAATCCCAGGTTGGAATTACCGAGCCGACCCGTGATTGGTTCCCGCTTTCCATGATGGGCGGATTCGCCGATTTCGCGGATCTTGCTCACGGTCCGGGAGCCGACTGGGGACAGGTCAGCTGCGGATGCCACCCCAACTGCGGCGTCGGCACCGCGCTCATGATTAACAAGGAAACGAAGGAATTCGCTCCGGTTCCACAGTTTCTCAACATCCCCGGTCTGTTGGCCGACACCCAGAAGATCACGGATGCCGGACGCGGCAAGTGGTTGTCGAACGCCATGATGGGGCTGGCACTTCTGAAACATTACAATCCGTTTGCCGCACCGCCGAGTCTGACCCTGTTGGACATCATGAAGAAGTTCGACAAGTCGTTCGGTCTGACCGGAAAGAGTTACGGGAAGATTCATGGAAAGGAACGCCTCGAGGACATCGAGAGGCGCCGGCAGGACCCCTGGAACTTCCTGTTCATCGCCGGGATGTGGTTCCAGGATTTGTTCAACTACGACTTCCGACGCACGGAGATGTGCATCATTCCCTACGCAACGCAGCTGGGAGAGATTTCGTTCTGCGCTTACAACACCGGGATCGGCTGGCGGAAAATCATCGAGAACATGTACAAAACGGCCAGCGTGGCCGAGTGGAACAAGAAGCATGGCAAACATGCTGTCTTCGCGGGTGGCCATGACGTTCCCCTTGAGGACGTCAAGCACTCGCTCATCCTGAACTCTGAGGATGTGGCCAGGGTTCGCCATCTTGATGAGGATGTCGCGCACACTGCGGCAGACGAAGAGAGAATGGCGCGTGCCAAGGCTCGCGAGGCTGAAAAGATGAAGCGGATGATGGATGAACTGACGTTCGGCCGAAATCTGGGCGCCAACGACGTCGGTCAGTTGGTGAAGATCGAGCTCGAGCAGCGCAAAGCCGAGACGGTAAACAACTAGCCCGCTTCAGCACAGTTAAAAAGGCCGCCCTTCTGGGCGGCCTTTTTGATTTAGGTTCGGTCTTGCGGCTAGATGCCGAGAGTTCTGCGCCCCGCCTCCGAAATCCTCTGGGGAGACCAGGCCGGTTCCCAAACAAGCTCGATCTTGGGCGTGGGGAAGCCCGCATCCGTGAGTCTCGTCTTGATATCCTCGCTGATCGACACATGCGAGGGGCACTGAGGTGACGTCATTGTGATCTTCAGGTCCACGGAGTCAGGGTTTACCTGTACCCTGTAAATCAATCCCAGGTCGACCACGTTGAGCGGAATCTCCGGGTCAAAGCACTCTTTGAGGACCTCATAGACCAGATCTTCCTGCGTCATCGAAGCCAACCGGGGATCCCTCGCCTTCTCGGCCAGGGCATCAGCGACGTTAGCCTCCATTTTCAAGCTGGAGCGCTCAAAAACTTTTGCATTAAGGGCTTTCTCTTCTTCCGTCAGCGCGTGTGTCACCTTACTCTGCTTGCGGATGGCCAGGATGACGGCGATGACGGTCGCCACAACGGCAATGATGGCAACAACCTGAAACATGCATATGATTGTCGACGGGTACTCGGGCCACTTCAAGGTGAATCTTTGCTATAATCGAGTACTTGCACGAGCACTCGGAGGAGACTACATGGCGATTACGCTGACTGATAAAGCCAAAGACAAGGTAAAGGAGATCCTCCTGGATCAGCCGGAGACTTTTGCCGGGCTGCGCATTCAGGTTGTCGGCGGCGGATGTTCCGGATTCCAGTACCGGATGGGCTTTGACAAGAACTTCAACGATCAGAACGACTCAGTTTTTGAATTCGACGGGTTGAAGGTGTTTATCGATAAGTCAAGCCTGCTGTACATGGATGGATCGGAAGTGGACTACATCGAAGGGCTCCACGGGGCCGGCTTTAAATTCAATAATCCAAATGTGAGCGGTAGCTGCGGCTGCGGTAGCTCGTTCAGCGTCTAAGACAACCCGGGGGAGCGTAAAGGCTGAGAGGCTTGATCCGGAAATAATCTCCGGCTCGGCGACCCCTAGAACCTGATTCGGGTAATACCGACGAAGGGAGGATCAAATGTCCGATTTCCCCGCCAGCACTCGTGTTTATACTCCGGGCACTCTGCATCGTGGCGTACGTGTCCCGTTTCGGGATATCTCCCTGAAGGACAAATCGTCAATGCGTGTGTACGACACCCGGGGGCCCTGGGGCGATCCTGAAGCTTCGTGCGACGTGCGCATGGGATTGTCACCCCTGCGGGAGACATGGATTCTCGAGCGGGCGGACACCGAAGAGTACACCGGACGCAACGTCAAGCCCGAAGACAACGGTTTTCTTAGCGACCAACACGCGGCGCAAAGCACGGGGAAGAATCGACTCGAATCGTTCCCGGGTGTCCGACGCCGCCCTCGCCGTGCTGCCAGCAGCGGCGCTGTTACACAGCTGCACTATGCAAAACGGGGAATCATCACCCCCGAAATGGAATTCGTTGCCATTCGCGAGAATCTCGGGCGTGAGCGCGTTCAGTCTTCGGCAGATCGGACGCAAATCCATTTTCAGCACGCCGGAGAATCCTTCGGAGCGCGGATCCCCGACACAATCACTCCGGAATTTGTCCGCGATGAGGTTGCGCGAGGTCGCGCCATCATTCCCGCCAACATCAACCACCTTGAACTGGAGCCGATGATCATCGGACGGAACTTTCTGGTCAAGATCAACTCCAACATCGGCAACAGCGCACTGTCGAGTTCGATCGAACAGGAAGTGGAGAAAATGCGCTGGAGCATCAACTGGGGCGCGGATACCGTGATGGACCTGTCCACAGGCCGCAATATCCACGAAACCCGGGAATGGATCCTGCGAAACTCGCCGGTCCCGATAGGCACGGTTCCCATCTATCAGGCTCTGGAGAAGTGTGGCGGCCGTCCGGAGGATCTGACGTGGGAGCTCTACCGGGACACCTTGATTGAACAGGCGGAACAGGGCGTCGATTATTTCACCATCCACGCCGGCGTTTTGCTGCGCTATATCCCGCTAACCGTGAAACGTCGTACGGGTATCGTCAGCCGGGGAGGGTCGATTCTCGCCAAGTGGTGTCTTGCCCATCATCAGGAGAACTTCCTTTATACCCACTTCGAAGAGATCTGCGAAATCATGCGTGCTTACGATGTGTCGTTCAGTCTCGGCGACGGCCTGCGACCCGGGTCCATCGCCGATGCGAATGACGAGGCACAGTTCGGAGAACTGAAAACTCTCGGCGAGTTGACAACGGTTGCGTGGAAACATGACTGCCAGGTCATGATCGAAGGGCCGGGCCACGTGCCCATGCACCTGATTAAGGAGAACATGGATCTTCAGCTGAAGCTGACCCATGAGGCTCCCTTCTACACACTGGGTCCGCTTACCACCGACATCGCTCCCGGCTACGATCACATTACAAGCGCGATTGGAGCCGCGATGATCGGCTGGTACGGCACGGCCATGCTTTGTTATGTGACGCCAAAGGAGCACCTCGGACTACCCACAGCGAAAGACGTCAAAGACGGCGTCATCGCGTACAAGATTGCGGCACATGCTGCAGACCTTGCCAAGGGGCATCCCGGCGCGCAGGCCAGGGATAACGCCCTGAGTAAGGCGCGTTTCGAATTCCGATGGGAGGATCAGTTCAATTTGAGTCTCGATCCAACCACCGCCAAAGACTTTCACGACGAGACACTGCCGCAGGACGGCGCGAAGGTCGCGCATTTCTGTAGCATGTGCGGTCCGCAGTTCTGTTCGATGAAGATCACCGAAGAAGTCAAGGAAGCGATGGAACAGAAGAGCGGGGAATTCCTCAAAGCCGGTGCCGAAATCTACGTACCTCAGGGGGAGTAGCCGGCAGCTACGGTAAACGGACGCGCATCGCGCTCATCACGATCGAGGCTATATTCCGATCCCAGCCAGTACGACCACGGCGATCCAGTAGATCACGTGTGTTCTCCCGGTCCGCGAGCTTGTATCTCTCACTGTAGCCCCCGCGACAGCAAACCCATTACCTCAAAGGCACTATACTTCGCCTCTCTTTTTTCACATGCCAGGCGTCCGGATTTTTTGTCCGTGTTCTTTGCTTTGATCGGGAAATAAGTTCGTGCAAAGATACGGCCCCTAACCAACAACACGCATGGAGGCATTCCGCGGGTGCGATCGAACGCTGCCTGCATTGCCAGGTTTCGGGGGAAGTGTTATTGGTGCGATGTCAGACACACGTGAGCCGAGGACGACTGCTGTTCATAACTTTTCGTTAAGAGGATCGAAGACGTGTGGAACTACACTATGGCTCTGCTTGTTGTGGTTCAGGCAATCTGGATCACGTTTCTAATCATTGAGCATATCCGACGCACAAGACTCGAAACGGAACGCCAGAAGACGGCGGTAGCCTTGAAAGAGTCGGAAGCGCGAAACCGCGCCATGCTGGACGCGTTCCCCGACATCATGTTCCTGCTCGACGAGCGGGGCACCTACCTGGACTGGCATGCGAACGATCGTCGCAACCTGTATGTGCCTCCAGAACAGTTTCTCGGCAGGACCGTGAACGAAGTCATGCCTCCTGACATTTCCAGGCTGTTCACTCCCGTGTTCGGCGAGGTGCTGTCGTCGGGCAAACCGGCCCGTGTGGAGTACAGTCTCAAGATTGATGGCGAGACCCGATTCTATGAAAGTCGAATTGCCCCTTGTCCGGATCGAAAGCTGTTTTCCGTTTCTCGAGATATCACCGAACTGAAGCGTGCAGAAGTTGAACTTCAGCAACTGTCCTCCCAGCTGGTGAGATTACAGGATGATGAAAGACGGCGGATTTCAAGAGAACTCCACGAT
>DASTBJ010000732.1:0-3623 GCA_035712125.1 Terriglobia bacterium | reverse complement strand
GCGTTCACGCTTGGTGTTGATGTTGCCGGGCTCGATCGTCTTGTCTTGATCAACAAGGTCACACTGATTCTTCCGCTGCCCATTTCCTATGCGCAACGCATACAGATGACGCCCGGCGTCGATTCGGTAACCCACCAGACGTGGTTTAACGGTGCCTATCAGGAACCGACAAACGTGCTGACGACCATTGTTGTGGAACCGGAGACGTTCCTGAAGATCTACAAGGAATTTGAGTTGACTCCCGAGGAGATCAAGACCTGGATGTCCGATCGGCAGGGAGCCATCGTCGGCAAAGATCTCGCAGAACGGTATGGATGGAAACGCGGAGACCGCATTCCTCTCACATCCGCGATATGGCAGCCGCGCGAGCCCTGGCAGTTCAACATTTCCGGTATCTATGACGGTGAGGCAGCGGTCGATAAGACTCAGTTTTACTTCAGGTATGACTATTTCGACGAGAATCGTGCCGAAGAAATGAAGGGCAACGTGGGATGGTATATCGTGAAGATTTTCAACCCAGCTCAGGCCGTGGAACTCAGTCGCACATTTGACGAAATGTTCGCGAACTCAGGAGCCGAGACCAAGACGACGACCGAAAAAGGTTTTGTTGAAAGCTTCGCCAAACAGATCGGCGATATCGGCACGATCACTATCGCAATCGCATCCACGGTTCTTTTCATGTTCGGACTGGTCGCGGCAAGCACCATGGTGCAATCCGTCCGCGAACGCACCAGCGAACTTGCGGTGCTGAAAACTGTCGGGTTCACGGATATACGCATTCTGCTGCTCGTCCTTTCGGAATCCCTGTTTTTGACATTGCTCGGGGGAGGGCTCGGGCTGGCCGCCGCATGGGCGGTCGTTCAACAGGGCGATCCGACCGGCGGACTGTTGCCGATATTTTCGCTGCCCGCATCCAACATTGCCGTTGGTGTCGTATTGATGATGCTGATGGGACTGGTGGCGGGTTTGTTGCCGGCCGTGGAAGCGATGCGTTTACGAATTACCAATGCGCTCAGGAAAACTTAGAAGGAAACACCAATGAACTGGCTGAAACAGACTATCGCCGTCATGTCGGTCAACCTTCGAACGATCCCTTCGCGTCTGGGGTCTTCCGCGGTGGCCATCATCGGTATCGCGGGCGTCGTCATCGTGTTTGTATCGGTGCTCTCGATTTCCGCCGGATTCAATGCTGCACTGACTGGCTCGGGCTCACGCGACAGGGCTCTTATATTGCGAACCGGGTCAGAGACCGAACTCACCAGCGGAATCGAGGGGCCTGACGTCAGAATCATCAAGGAAGCGCCAGGCATCCGACGCGAGGGGGACACCGCCAGCGCAACGGCGGAACTGTACGTGATCATCGATCTGCCGAAGCGGAACGTCCCGAATTCGTCGGCGAACGTGCCGATGCGTGGAATCGAGCCGTTGGGACTGCAGGTCCGGCCGGAACTCTCGATAGTCGAGGGCCGTCCGTTCCGGTTCGGTACAAACGAAGTGATCGTCGGAAAAGGCGCGCAGAATCAGTTTGAAGGTCTTACTCTCGGCAACACGGTGGCTTCAGGGAAGAACCAGTGGGTGGTGGTTGGGGTTTTCGAAGCGGACGGCGGTGTCCCTGAGACGGAGATCTGGTGCGATGTTCAGACGTTGCAGAGCGTTTACCGCCGGGTCAACGCGTTCAATTCCATCCTGATGACGCTCGACACGCCGGAATCCTTTGAGACGTTACGCGAATGGCTGGCCTCCAATCCGCAAACCAGGGAAATCAGTGTTCGTCGTGAGAGCGAATACTATGCAAGCCAGGGCACGACGATGACCCGCCTGATTAATACCCTGGGTTTTGGTATCGCCACGTTGATGGCCGTGGGCGCCGTTTTCGGCGCGATCCTTACGATGTACACGGCGGTGGCTTCAAGGTCTCGTGAGATTGCGACATTGCGCGCACTGGGCTTCAACACCCTTTCGGTTGTTGTCTCGGTTCTTGCCGAATCGCTGGTGTTGGGCGCTATCGGCGGCGTCGTCGGAGCGATCGGGGCGTACGTGGCTTTCGACGGATTCCAGACGTCGACGATGAACTTCCAGACGTTCAGTCAGGTAGCATTCGCGTTTCGAGTGACGCCTCGATTGTTTATGACCGGACTGGTGTATGCGCTGGCTATCGGTCTGATTGGAGGACTGTTGCCCGCGATCCGCGCTGCGCGGCTGCCGATTTCGAGAGCGCTGCGGGAACTGTAGTGAAGGCCAAGAAGGCTTCAGCCCTCGATCTTCAGCTGCCGGATCGCGATTCCTGCTTCTCCGAAGAGCCGGAAGGCGCTGGCGTTGAGAGGGTAATCCAGGTTGTAAACCACCTCGCGAATCCCTGAATTGATGATCATCTTCGCGCACATCAGACACGGCGCGAACGTGGAATAGATCGTGGAATCCTTTAAGGACACGCCGTGGTAGGAGGCCTGCACGATCGCGTTCTCCTCGCCATGTGAGCACAGACACTCATCCAAACTTGTCCCGGATGCCGCCATGTTGTTGCAGCGGGGGCAACCGCCTTCGTTGCAGTTTCGCGTCCCACGTGGCGTTCCGTTGTAGCCGGTGGAGATGATCCGCTTATCGAGGACAATGACGGCCGCAACTTTTCGCTTCATGCAATTCGAACGCGATGCCACGACTCGCGCTATATCCATGAAGTACTGATCCCATCCCGGGCGCTGCACGTTTTTCAAAAGTTTTCCGACCAGCAGGTCGATCTTCGGGTGCAGCTCCGTGAGCGACGCGTCATTAACCAGCACTTCATCGGCGAGACGCTCGACTTCCGACAGATTCTGAGACGTTGCATCGCCCATCGATTCCCGTTGGTCCAGCGCGAGGAAGTCTTCGAATGTCACCGGATCGCTTTCCCGGTGGCGCGCGACAGTCCGTTCAAACCTGGCCTGAACGGGCGCATCGATGCGAATGAGTTTGAAGTCTTTGCATGCCTTGCGAAGCGCGGCGACTTCGGCGGGGTTTCTGATGGAATCAATGACGTAATTGCGGTCCGGTTGAGTGAGTTCGACGATGCGGTCGGCCAGAATGCTGGGACCGAACCGCTGGCGGAGTTCGTTGCCGACCTGGATGAGCGCCTCGCGGCTTATCGCCAGTTTGCGTTCGCGAAGTTCGTCGCGTAGGGCATCTGAAAGCGAATAGTAATAGAAGCTTTTTGTCTGAAGATATTTGGCGACTTCGCCTTTGCCCGCCGCGTTCCGCCCGGTAAGTCCTATGAGCATTGTCGAGCGTTACGATACTATGATTCGTCCGTACGGGAAAGGTGCTGCATGTTTGCCAAGACCAAGACCAAGACCAAGATAGCGGTGATCGGCGCCGGGAAGCTGGGTGAAGCCCTCATCGGCGGCATGATGGATGCTGGTATCGTCAAGAAGGACCAGTTCATCGCCACCGCCGCCCATCGCGAGCGCGTGGATCTCATCCAAAAGAAATTCGGAATAAAAACGACACTTTCGAACGGGGAAGCTGTTCGCAAGGCTGGAATCGTCCTGCTGTGTGTCAAACCGCAGGTTGTTGAAGAAGTCTTGAGACAGATTGCGGACGATATGACTCCCAATCACCTGCTCATATCCGTAGCCGCCAGTGTCAGC
>DASTBJ010000731.1:0-19673 GCA_035712125.1 Terriglobia bacterium | reverse complement strand
GCTCCAGCTAACCACGAGTGGCGGAATTAATGAAGGACCCACATGGTCCGGATTCGCCAAACCATAACGACTACGGAGGTTCAGATATGACTGTTTGTTTGTGGAAGCGTTTCTCGCTCCTCCTTTTGCTGGTTTTGACGCTTGTAGCGTTCGGATGTTCAAAGAAGGTGGCTGCCCCGCCACCGCCTCCTCCGCCACCGCCTGCGCCATCGACACCCCCGGCACCGGCACCGACCATCACCTTAACAGTGGATCGAGCATCCATTCAGTCGGGTCAGTCTGCTGTTCTCAGTTACACCTCCACGAACGCGACTGCCGTCACGATCAATCCGGGTATCGGCGCGGTGCAGCCCGCTGCGAGCGGAACGCGTCAGATAACGCCGACAACAACCACAAGCTTTACCGCACGTGCCACCGGACCGGGGGGAACCGCAGACTCCGCGGCGGTCAACGTTGTCGTAACGCCCGCACCTGCGGCCGCAGCGCCTGCCGCGGCTGCTCCGGCAGTTGCTGCATCGGCAGTGCCCACACGAACGCTGGATGAGATTTTCAGGGACACCATGGTCTCCATCCTCTTCGACTACGATAAGGCGACAATCCGACCCGACGAGGAAAGGAAACTCCTGAATAACGCGACCTGGCTCAAGCAGAATCCAACGGTCCGCTTCACGATCGAAGGCCATGCTGACGAACGCGGAAGCCAGGAATACAATATTGCTCTTGGTGATGAGCGCGCCGCGTCGGTGATGAAATTCCTCGCCGCGCAGGGTATCGCGGAGAATCGAATGAAAACTATCAGCTACGGCGAAGAGCGGCCCTCGTGCCGAGAACAGACTGAAGTGTGCTTTCAACAAAACCGCAGGGCGGCGTTTGCCAGGATTCCCTGATTTTTGGAGCCGGAACGGGAGGTAGAGCCATGAAGAGATCGATACAATTACTGCTGGTCAGTATCCTTGGGCTGGTGCTGTTGGCGCCTCCCGCGTATCCGCAAAAAACTCAGGATCAGTTGAATGCGCTGATGAGGGACTCGCTGAATCTGCAGAATACCGTCAAGCAGCTTCAGGAAAGCCTGGACCAGAAAAGCGCTGAAACCAACAAACTCCTTCAGGAAGTGATGACTCGCTTTACGGCCATCGACGCCAACGTCAAGATGCTGAGCGATTCCGTGACGTCGATGAGCGCTTCCATGAAGGCCAGTGATGAGAAATCAGCCCGCGAACTCGAGACGACCAGGCTGGCCCTCGAGGGTTTGAAGAAAAGCGTCGACGACGGCATGGCAGGTGTGCAGAGTCAGGTTCGCGGCCTGAATACGAAACTTACCGAAATGAATACTGCGGAACAGCCGCTGCCGACCGCAGCGGCGCTGTTCCAACAAGCTTACGGCGAGTGGAATGCAGGCTTTTATTCCCTTGCGATCGATGATTTCAGGGAATTCCTTCGGAACTACCCGAATGATCCTGTTCGGTCGCCCGCGGCTCAGTTTTATATCGGTGATTCGTTGATGGCTTCAAAGAAATTTGCCGAGGCAATCGTCGAGTTCGATCTCGTTTTGTCAAAGCATCCCAACAGTGATAAAAGATGTGCTGCCCTTTACCAGAAAGGCCGCTCCCTCGTCGAACTGAAGCAGGTTCCCCAGGCCACACCCGTGTTGCAAAGCGTTGTCAGAGAGTGCCCCGGCACGCAGGAGGCAGCAAATGCAGCGGCTGATCTGAAGCCTGCGGCCAGGCCACAGCGGGGGCAGTAGGTCTGGAGATACGTTTATGGGAAAGTCGATAAATAAAGTAATCCTGGTGGGACGGCTGGGCCGAGACCCGGAACTGAAGTACACCGCAAGCGGAACACCCTTCTGCCGCTTTTCAATGGCTACCGACGAAGGGTGGACGGATAAGGGATCCGGCGAACGCACCGAACGCACGGAATGGCACAACATCGTGGTTTGGGACAAACTTGCCGAGATCTGCAATAACTATCTGACCAAAGGCCGAATGGTCTATATCGAAGGTAGCCTGCAAACGCGCGAATGGGATGACCAGGAAGGCAATAAGCGCAAGACAACCGAGATCCGGGCTCGCGATATGGTTCTGCTCGGCGGCCCCCCCGGTGAAGGCGGAGCGTCCCGTCGACCCGCCGGACCATCATCCGGAACTGACGCTCCGGCCGGCAGCCCCATCACCGACGACGATATTCCCTTCTAGCCCTCGGGTCGGGGCTGGCTCTACGGAGCCACCCCGGCCTGTCAGCCTTCTCTGGTCGCTCGAATGAGCGCTTCCATGTGCTGGAGGTAGGTTTCCAACGCGCGTTTACCCTGTGGGGCGAGCCGGTAGGACGTTCTTGGTATGCGGCCCTCAAAAGCCTTCTCGCAAATCACGTACTCGTGTTCTTCGAGTTTTCTGGCATGAACGCTGAGGTTCCCGTCTGTCGTGCGCAGCAGTTCCTTCAGTTCGTTGAATGTCATTGAGTCGCAGCCGGCCAGTGCGCTGACGATGCCAAGACGAATCGGTTCGTGGATGACTCGATCCAATTCGGCCGCACGAGCCTGAGCCGGTCGGCTTCTGTTCGCCTGGTGCCGGATCGAATGATTTTCACTCTTTTGTGTCGCTCTAGCCACCGTACCTCCTCGCGATCACGCCGCCGAAGATAATCTGAAGCCCGCCGAAGCCGACCGCCAGCAATGCGATTGCCGATGCCCAGGGCATCAGAAGCGCGGCTGTCCCCAGCAGGATGAACCCAGCACCCATCAACGGCACGACCCTCACGGAATAGGTCCCACAACTCATCACCGCCACACCGTAGAGCAGCAACCATGAACCCGGCATGAGATCGAAGAGTCCTCTGTAGTAGAGGGCCCCGGTCAGAATGGCGCCTCCGACGAGCGCCGGCAAAAGGCTCATTGAGAATTTGCGTCCCGGACCCTGAAGGAATGCGCGGCGTGATTGAGCTTTACGCAGTGTCGCGACGACGCCGATACCCATTGCCACGACGGCCTCCGCCATCCAGGCAACGAACCACCATTCCTGCGATTCCAGGCGGTATGTCGAAGCTACGGTGATCAGGGCCGTCGCTCCCATGAGGACGAAGCCCCAACCCGGAACGGCTGTAAACGACCCCGCCCGCTCCATCGTATCGCGGATGTATCGGAGATCCCGTACTGCCCGATCGTTTATGGAAACAACCTTGAGAGATGTCTTCACGTGTGAGGAAGAGATTAGTACAAGGACTTTGTGGAGTAAAGAGCTGTCTGGGGCGGTCCGGCCCGACCGGGTCGGCTACGGAACGGAGGAGCGCCTATTCAGAAAACGCACCCATGGCGCGGAATTTCTCGTAACGTTGCTGCAGGAGCCTGTCTGCAGGCACTCTTTCAAGTTCTCGGATCTGAGATTCCAGGGTGCGGTCCAGGGTTTGCGCCATAGCCTGGTGGTCGTTGTGCGCGCCACCTTCGGGCTCAGGAATGATTTCATCGATGAGCTCAAAACGACGGAGATCTTCCGGCGTAATCTTCAGAGCCGCTGCAGCCTCGGCGGCATGATCCTGATCCCGCCAGAGAATCGCAGAACAGCTTTCCGGGGCAATAACGGAATAAATCGAATATTCCAACATGTTCACGCGATCAGCGACGCCGATCGCCAGCGCTCCGCCGGATCCGCCTTCGCCGGTGACGGTCGCAATGATCGGCACCCGGATCTGAGACATTTCCCGAAGGTTGGCGGCGATCGCTTCTGCCTGGCCTCTTTCCTCCGCGTCTACTCCCGGGTAGGCGCCCGGGGTGTCGATGAATGTCAGAATCGGCAAGCCGAATTTTTCCGCGAGTTTCATGGCGCGCAAAGCTTTGCGGTAACCCTCAGGTTTCGGCATCCCGAAGTTTCGATAGAGCTTCTGGCGGGTATCTCTGCCCTTCTGGTGGCCGACCAGGCAGACGGCTCTGCTGTGAAAAAACGCAAAACCAGTCACGATAGCCGGGTCGTCGCCGAATTTCCGATCCCCGTGAATTTCCGCGAAGTCCGTACACATGGCTTCGACGTAGTCGAGAAAGTACGGACGCTTCGGATCGCGTGCGAGTTTGACCTTTTCGTAGGCCGAAAGGTGTTCCATTTGGAATGGCTGCTAGCTCAGGCGAACTGTGTTGGGTCCACAGATCCGTTCGACGTATTCCACAAACTCGCGGTCCGGTGCGATTTTAACGTAAGGATTGGGACGAACCAGCGCCGTATAGCGGCCGGGAAATTCTAGCTCAAAGATAATCTCGGCCGAGCCTCTTTTTTCGTCAATCAGGGGCTGCAGGCGTTCGGCGAGGTCTGACGGCGCTGTTCTGGCGTCGATGCGAATCGTTACCGTGCGGCTAAGAACTTCGGCGGCACGTTCGATGGGATAGATTTCGCTGGCGAGAATCTTGATCGCGGATTCGTCGTTGTCCAGTTTCCCGCGTACGATAATCGGCGCATCCGCGTCCAGCAGTCGCTGCGTCTTGGAGAAGGTATCGGGAAACACGACAACTTCGACGATGCCTTCCCAGTCTTCAAGAAGGACGACACCCATGGCATCCCCCTTCTTCGTCCGCGTCACTCGCAGTGCGGAAACGATTCCGCCGATCGACACATCGAATCCTGACGGCTTTTCAGCCAGTGAACTCGTCGTGGCGTTTCCATAGGTCTTTACTTCAGACGAGTATTTCCGC
Source organism: Terriglobia bacterium (assembly GCA_035712125.1). Lineage (GTDB taxonomy): Bacteria > Acidobacteriota > Terriglobia > 20CM-2-55-15 > 20CM-2-55-15 > DASTBJ01. Next base: position 15,001 of record DASTBJ010000731.1, on the reverse strand, counting down.
AGAGGATGCCCGGTAATGTAAAAACCCAGGGTTTCCTTCTCATGCTTGAGGCTCAGACCTTCGGGCCATGCCTCTGCAGGGTCGACGGCGTGATCCTCATCATTCTGCGACAACATTCCGAAAAGCCCGCCCTGCCCGATTTCCCTTTCCCGCTGCTTTTTCTGCCCCCAATCGATGGCGCGATCGATATTCGCGTAGAGCAGTGAGCGATTGATGTTGACGCTGTCAAATGAACCGGCCTTGATGAGGCTTTCGATGACCCGTTTATTGACGGTGCGGGAGTCTACGCGGTCACAGAAATCGAAGAGACTCTTGAAGGGCTTTGCCGCAACGATTGATGTAATCGCGGATTCGCCGACATTCTTGATCGCGGCGAGTCCGAATCGTATCCCGTTTGTCGACGGCGTAAAAAATACGTCGCTGACATTCACGTCGGGCGGCAGGATCGCAATGCCCATCTCGCGGCACTCGTTGATGTACTTGACGATCTTTTCCTGACTGCCGCGTTCACTTGTCAGTATTGCCGCCATGAAGTGGTTCGGGTAATGCGCTTTCAGGTAAGCCGTGTGATATGCCAGTAAAGCATACGCTGCCGAATGGGACTTGTTGAAGCCATATCCAGCGAACTGTTCCATCAGATCGAACAGTCGAGTCACTTTTTTCTCGTCTTCGAATCCCTTGCTTCTGGCGCCACGAACGAAGCGCTGGCGATGCGCGGCCATTTCCTCGGCTTTTTTCTTTCCCATTGCACGGCGGAGCAGGTCGGCTTCACCGAGCGAATAGCCCGCGATAATATTGGCAATCTGCATGACCTGTTCCTGATAAACGATGACGCCATACGTCTCCGCCAGGACCTGCTTCAATTCAGAGAATTCGTACTCTACTTTCTTCGCTCCGTGCTTTCGCTTGATGAAATCGTCAATCATCCCGCCGCCGATAGGCCCGGGTCTGTATAGAGCGTTCAGCGCGGTAAGATGCTCGATGCTGGATGGCTTGAATCGGCGCAGGATGTCTTTCATCCCGGAACTTTCAAACTGGAATACGCCGCTGGTCAGACCATCGGCAAAAAGCTTGTACGTCTTTTCGTCATCGAGGGGAAGGTTGTCCATGTCGAGAACGATGCCTTCCTGCTTCAGCGCCTTCAACGTGTCGTCGATGACGGTCAGGGTCGTCAGCGCCAGGAAGTCCATCTTCAGAAGACCGATCTTCTCCACATCGGTCATCGGGTACATGGTGGTGATTTCATCCTTGCTCGACTTGTACAGGGGGACGAAGTCCGTCAGCGGTTTTGGAGAAATCACAACGCCGGCAGCATGAGTGGACGCGTGGCGGGCGAGGCCTTCAAGCCGCCTCGCGGCATCCATGAGGTCCTTGACGCGGGCATCACCCTGAACGAGGCTCTTCAGTTCCGGACTCTGCTCGATGGCCTTATCGAGAGTAATGTGCAGTTCCGCGGGAACCATCTTGGCAATCTTGTCGACCTCCGCATAGGTCATTTCCATGCCGCGTCCTGTGTCACGGATCACACCACGCGCCGCCATGGTCCCGAATGTGATGATCTGTGAGACGTTTTCGCGGCCATACTTCCGTGTTACATACTCAATGACTTCGCCTCGCCGATTCATGCAGAAGTCGATATCGATGTCCGGAAGAGTGACACGCTCCGGATTGAGGAAGCGTTCGAAAAGCAATCCGTATTGAAGAGGATCGATATCCGTGATTCGCATGCAATAAGACACCAGACTGCCCGCTGCCGAACCGCGTCCAGGTCCGACGGGAATATCTTGTTCCCTGGCAAAGCGAATCAGATCCCACACGATCAGGAAATACCCGGGATACTTCATTCCCTGGATGATGCGGATTTCATCGTCGATTCGTTTTTCGTAAACGTCGATGGAATTCTTCAGTGTGCTCGCGTCTGCCAATCGCTTGAGATACTCGAGGCGTTCCTGAAACCCGTCTCGAACGACTTTTGCAAAGTACGAATCAATCGTGAATCCTGGTGGCACCGCGAATTCAGGAAAAGGATTCTCGACCTTTTGAAGTTTTAGATTGCAGCGCTCGGCGATTTCCACCGACTGATCCAGAACAAACGGTATCTCGCCAAACACGCGGTCCATTTCCTTGCGGCTCTTGAAGTAGAACTGATCCGTGTAGAACTTCATTCGGTTGGGATCATTTACGGTCTTGCCAGTCTGGATGCAAAGAAGCAGATCGTGTGCGCGGCAGTCGTCTTTGTGCATGTAATGGCAATCGTTGCTGGCTACAGGACGAATCCCGGTGCGATCGGAGATCTTCAGCATGTCCGGAATGATCTTCCGCTGCTTCTCGAGTCCGTGGTCGTGAATCTCCAGGAAGAAACGGTCCTTACCGAAGATGTCCTGGTATTCCGATGCGGCACGTTCGGCCTGGTCGAGCTTGCCCATCAAAACGTTGGATGACACTTCCCCGTTCAGGCACGCCGAGAGCCCTATGAGGCCTTCGCTGTGCTCTCGGAGCAGGGCCTTATCAACGCGCGGCTTGTAATAGAAGCCATCCAGATAGGCTTTGGAGACCAGCTTGACCAGGTTCTGGTAGCCGCGCTCGTTTTCACACAGGACAATCAGGTGGTTCGGTCTGCCACTCGCCGGGTCACGGTCCCGATGGTCTGTCTTGGCGACATACATCTCGCAGCCGATGATCGGTTTGACGCCGGCTTTTGTCGCGGCATCATAAAACCCGATGGCGCCAAACAGATTCCCATGATCGGTGACAGCGACCGCGGGCATTCCGTATTTGGACGCAGTCCTGGCGAGGACGTCGTGATCGATAGCACCGTCGAGAAGGCTGAACCCCGAATGCAGGTGAAGGTGAACGAATTGCGACATTTTCTGTATCTATTCCCACTCAATCGTCGCCGGCGGCTTCGACGTGATGTCATAAACCACGCGGTTGATACCTTTGACTTCGTTGACAATGCGATTCGAGATAACGTTCAGCACTTCATACGGTAAGCGAACCCAGTCTGCCGTCATTCCGTCCGTGCTGTGAACGGCGCGGATCGCGAGCGTATGGTCATAGGTTCGGTTGTCGCCCATGACTCCAACGCTCCTTACCGGCAGAAGAACACCGAACGACTGCCAGATGTCCCGATACAGTCCGGCATTCTTGACCTCGCTGACCAGGATATCGTCGGCTTCCTGAAGAAGCCGGACGGCTTCCCTGGTAACCTCGCCCATGATGCGCACGCCAAGCCCGGGCCCCGGGAACGGCTGTCGCCACACCATCTCTTCGGGAAGCCCCAGTTCGAGACCGACGCGACGCACTTCATCTTTAAAGAGCTCCCGAAGAGGTTCGACGAGCTTCAGATGCATGTGTTCCGGCAAGCCGCCGACGTTGTGATGAGACTTGATGGTTTGTGACGGTCCTTTCACAGATATAGACTCGATCACATCGGGATAGACCGTTCCCTGAACCAGAAAGTCCACGGTACCCATTTCGCGGGCCTCATCTTCAAACACGCGTATGAATTCCCCGCCGATGATTTTTCTTTTTTTCTCCGGATCCGTGACTCCGGCCAGCAGGTTGAGAAAGCGGTCCGAGGCATCGACGCCGCGTACATTCAGATGGAGATTGTTTCGGAGTATGGAAAGGACCTTTTCGAACTCGTTTTTCCGCAATAACCCGTTGTTGACGAAGACACCTGTGAGCCGGTCCCCGATTGCGCGGGAAACCAGCGTGGCTGCAACCGTGGAATCCACTCCGCCGCTGATGGCGCAAATAGCGCGGCCTGTTCCGACCTGTTCGCGAATGCGCACAACGGATCGTTCGATGAAGGATCCCATCGTCCATGAGCCTTTACAGCCACAGATATCGAAGATGAAGCGGTGCAACAGCGCCGTTCCGTTAGTGGTGTGAGTAACTTCAGGATGAAACTGAATTCCGAAGATACGCTTCTCCGGGTTCTCCATCGCCGCCATCGCGGTGTCGCTACGGGCGGTGACCTGAAAATGAGGCGGCGGTTCCAGTATACGATCGCCGTGACTCATCCAAACGCGACGGATGCCGCCGAGCAGGCTCGAGGCGCCAATAGTCTCAATGTCACGTGCGCCGTATTCCCGCTCGGCACCCGGAACAACCTTGCCGCCCAGATCGCGGGCCATGAGTTGCATTCCATAGCAGACGCCAAGAATCGGAACCCCGAGATCATAGATGCCTCGGTCACACGCATACGCCTCGTCCTGGTAGACCGAGTCCGGTCCGCCGGATAGCACAATTCCCCGAGGCTGATGTTTCCGAATAACTTCAAGCGGCGTGTTGTATGGCACGACTTCGGAATACACACTGGCTTCGCGAATTCTTCGAGCAATCAGCTGTGTGTATTGAGAACCGAAATCGAGGACAAGAATCGTTTCAAGCGCGGATGACATTACGCCTCATTATATCAATCGCCGAATAGCGTACGGCGAGCAGGTAACTCTGCACAACCAGCCAAAACATCACGACGAGAATCGCAAATACTCCAGTCAAACCAATCTCCGCGGTTTGCAGCAGCGCGGAAGCCACGGAACCGAGAAGAACAAAAGCCAGAAGCCCCTCCGCTAACCGCAGGCAACACATTACAGCCGACAGCGGCAGCAAGCTCGTGGCGAGCAGGTCGACCGCATCCCTGCGGATTAGCGTCTCAAAAACGCCGACGATGAACCACATTCCCAAAACAACGACGGCACCGATAAAGAGAGTCTCTCGGCTTTGGTAGTGAATCGCGAGCATGATAAAAATTCCGGCTGTTCCAAGAAGCGACACGGTACGCGCCACTGCGGTCCCAGCATAGAGCCACAGAGCTTTCCATCCGCCGCGGAACAAAGCCTCCAGAACTATCCAGAGCCCAATCAATGCCAGAACCAAAAGGACGGATGCCGTAAGAACGGCGGCTCCGTAATTACTCCAAAACTGTCTTAACGCGGCAAACACAATGATCGGATTCGACCCGTCCAAATCGGGTCCCTCCCAATTTAGCGAACCCAACTGGATAAGGACTCCGCTGCCGACAATGGCAACTGTCGCCGCGGAACCCATACACCACAGGAGTCTCCAGAAGCAGTCCAGGAGGACAAACCGGAGTTGCTGACCTGACGGCAAAAATGCAGACGAGAGGATCCTGCCCGCGGTCACACGCTTATCGAGGAGGGGTTGCAGCGAACATCAAGCTCTCCGCGATCTGAAGAGCGTTGCTGGCTGCGATTCGAAGGTTGTCTGAGACAAGCCAGAGAAAGCAATCACCGGGCGCTGATTCGCTGATGATTCGCACAACGTGCGCGGCGTCACTTCCAACAACAGTTACTGGCGAGGGAGACAGTCCTTCATCTCCGTGCACAACGAGTCCACTGCGAGCATCACTGAGGCATGCGGCAATCTGGTCTGTTGTCGCCGGATTCGCAAACTTCAGGAAAATCGAACATGCGTGAGAATGGAAAATGGGGGCCTGAATGGCCGCAATCCCAACATGCGGCAGAGCCGGACCGAGAAGGTCTCTCAATTGGCGGGCTATGAGGCGTTCTGTCTGCCGCGAGTATTCAACCTCTGCGAGCAGATTGAACGCAAGCTGCCCTCGGAACACCTTGCTTTCCACCGTTTGAAAATTCAGCAACTCCACCGTCTGTTCCTGCAGTTCGTTGACTCCAGCAGAGCCCCGTTCAGAAGCCGGACAAAGGAGAGTAACATCCGCCGATTTCACGCTGAATGCCGACTGGACCCGCGCCAGGACGCGTCCAAGCGCAATTGTGGCAGGGTGCGGGTTTACGTAGTACCCGGGCCCCTGCAGCAGGGACGATTCAGAAACACCCTTGAGAAACAACACACCGGGGCGATCGGTCTGGGTCAGGTCAATCGTTACTTCAGGGAACGATGCGCCACTGGCAGCATACGCGCGGATAATTTCGGGACTGCAGGCAAAGAAGGCGATGTCCACATCCCCAAAAGCTTGAGGCGAAATGATCTGCGTAATCTCGATTTCTCCGGCAAATTCCTGAAGCAGTCCTGCATATTCCTCGGTTTCCAGCAGGGTCAACTTGCCGACAGGGAACGCGGATGTTTCGATGATCTCGCGCAATTCCTGTCCGAGTGGTGAAGAGGATCCTACGATTGCTACGTTGGGCGCCTGTCGAAGTCTTTCAAGGTTCACGGCGGTGCGCTTCCATCGGAGTGTGCTCTCCCTGAGCGGTGCCGGGTATCGGGAGCTTCCTCAATCCCTGGACAATTCTTGTAACCGGTCCTGACGCGACATAAATGACCGCAAGAATAAGCAGCGTCACCTCGGAATACGAAAAAATCAGGGCAATCATCATCGCTGTTGCAACCAGCGTTACGCGTGGCCGCCGCGAGAATATACCGAGTTCCTTGAAGTTGTGATAACGCACAGTGCTGATCATCAGGAACGCCGTGACACCGAGCAGAATGCACCACAGAAGCGATGTTTGAACGGTCCCGATCGGAGTTTTCCAAAAGTGAACGATGGCAGCAATAAGGCCGGCGCCCGCCGGGATAGGCAATCCAACAAAAAACCGCTTCGTCGTTGCGTCCGCTGGCTTCAGGGCCTGCACGTTGAATCGTGCCAGGCGCAGGGCGCCACAGATAACGAAAGCGAAGGTCATTAACCAGCCGGCTGAACGAACATGTCGTTCCATGGGGTCAAGGACGGTCCCGGCAGGCACCACAGCATGAACTTCTGCAATCCATCCGATGCCCCAGTCGAAAGCCAGAATCGCCGGTGCTATGCCAAACGTCAGAACGTCCGCAAGCGAATCCAGCTGGGCACCGAATTCGGAACTTGTTCCCGTCAGCCGCGCGACTCTGCCATCCAGACCGTCCAGGATGTAGCCGACCCCGATCGCAATCGCTGCCTGGTCATAGCGTTCGTTGAGTGTCGACATGACCGAGTAATAGGCACAGAAAATATTCCCGATCGTGAAGAGGCTCGGAAGGATAGTCAGCGGAGTGCGAAACCTGTCCCTGTTGTTTCGCGCCGTGTCGTGCGCGCGCCGGCGATGCTTTCGATCAGCCATTGCGCTCCTTGATGAGTCCAATTCGCGTACTGCCTCCTTTGACGCGGTCACCGACCGACACGGTGGCTTCGGTTCCTGCAGGAAATAATACATCGACACGGGACCCGAACCGAATCAGCCCCACCAGCTCGCCTTTTCCGACCACATCTCCCGGTTTCTTCCAACAGACAATCCGGCGCGCAACGATTCCGGCAATTTGAGTGAAGACGATCGTGATCCGTCCGTCGTTCACCATGATAATGTTGCGCTCATTGTCTGTACTCGCTTTGTCATTGAACGCGACCATGAATTTCCCCGGGCGATAGTCGATCGCCTCGATCCGGCCGGCAATCGGACTCCGATTCACATGCACGTCAAACAGCGACAGAAAAATACTCAGCCGGGTAACGTTTCCAACGCGCTCTAACCGGACAACCTTGCCATCTGCAGGCGAGACGATTGCCTGCGGATCGGCGGGAATCGATCGATGCGGATTCCTGAAAAAGAATGCCACAAAGACGAAAAGTGCCGACATTAAAAGCCCGATAACCGTGAGTTTAAGAATAAACCCCAGGAGGGCAAAGACCGCCAATGGAACCAAAAACCGGTATGCGTCGCGAACGATCATTCAAAAGGAGGGATTAGGAACCGGGATGTCCCGGTTCCCGGTAGTCATTCTATGTAGGCTGGTGGCTTAACTCGTTTTTGAACTTCAGGACCATCAGGTTCATCTGGTCCTTTAAGTGCAGCTTCTTCTTTTTGAGTCGGACTTCTTCCTGGTAGTCTTGCTCGCTCAGGTGCGGATGGCTCAAGAGTTCCTGAAGCTTTTGCTCATGTTGCTGGTGTTCCTCGGCCAGACGACGGAAGTCCGCGCTCGAGGACATCAAGTGTTCCTTGATCTCCTCCTCTTTCATCATCACGTCCTCCTTTTAGGGGGTTAAGGATTACTCTGGATCGGACTGATCGAACCGTAACACACGAGAAACGAGACTGCAACACGGGAGTTGCCGTCAAAAAAATGTACCGAATTTCTACAGTGCGCTCGATGTCTCGAGCTACCGTCCGTTCCGTGTTTTGGGAGAAATCCCCCAGGTCATAAGGAAGATTTCCCTCGTTGCACCTTCTCGGGCCTGACCGACTTCTCCGGATGAGGGCAAAACTTACGATGTTTTCAGCATTAAACAAAGATGTTGCTGAATGGCACACATATTGCAGGAAACAGCTGACACTTGAAAAATCAAGCCAGGAGGTTTGTTATGAAGAGACTGACAACGCTGACGGTAGTTTGCTCAGTGCTTGTACTGACTCTCAGCCTGACTGCGTTTTCCGTTCAGAATCCCCCACAGCCGGCCCCGGGTGGACAACCGCCCGCTGCCCAGACTCCGCCGAGCGCAGAGAAGACCTATTCGGGACAACTCGCGAAGGTCAACGCCACCTCCAAGGAGATCACGATTAAGGGCGCCGACAACAAGGAGATGATATTCACCTACGACGATAAGACCCAGATCACCGGTGTCGAAAACCCACAGGGGTTGGCCGGGAAGACTGGCGCGAATCTCAAGGTGACCTATCGGGAAAACCGCGGAGCAAATCTGGCAACGCACATCGACGTTCAGAAGTAGCAGTTCATACGTTTCCGGAGCCACGGGCCGCCCGTTTCGACGTCGCGGCCCGCCTATCCACCCTGCGATGGCTCATAGAGATTTTTCTCCATGACGAAGGCGTCCTCGATCGGATTGGAATAATAGTCCTTCCTCTCGCCAAGCACCTTGAAGCCGAAGCCCTCATAAAATCGGATTGCGGATAGATTGGATTTGCGCACTTCCAGCAGAACTCTGCTGGCGTAGCGTTTCAGCGATTCGCTCACGACCGTATTCATGAGCTGCTTGCCGATCCCGGAGCGCGCGTGCCGCGCATCGACGGCAATGTTGTAGACCTCGGCATTGGCCCCCGCCACATGAAAGATCACGAAACCGGCGATGAAGGGACGTCCCGATTGGTCTTCCACCTCGGCCAGGAAACTCGCCGTAAAGCCTTCATCGTTGACGAGACGATAATAGCTGTCCTCGGACCAGTGAGACAGGTGAGCCCAGGAGCGTTCGATTTCGATGATCCGCCGGACATCGGCCGGCCTCACTTTTCTAATTCGGACTTGTAAGGCTTTCATGCTGCCGCTCTCGTTTCAACTCTGCTTCGGTTCGACGCACGTAGAGGGGGGATAGAGGAGCTCGGTTGCCCAGAAGCGCAAGCTCTACAAGAGCCGACGCCAGATACAGGTCCACTTCCACCAGTGACCATTGTGGACGCGTAATGAACTCCCGGAAGCGTATTGCCCCGTCACCACAAAACAGGATTTCTGAGTCTGGCAGCGAGGCGAACCACTGGTTCGGCGACATCACTTCGGGCGGCCGCACCTCGATGAGCTTGTCACCGTTCTCGCGGATATAGATGCCTCCGTAGACCTCACCTCTTCGTGCATCGATGACAGGAGCAATCCAATGTTCCCTTACACCGCATCTCCACGCGATCGCTTCCAGGGTCGACACGCCCGCCCCCGATTTCCCCTGAGCGGACGCGAAGGCCTGCATCGCCGTCAGACCGACTCGCAATCCAGTAAATGAGCCCGGACCCCGTGCGGCGACAAACAGGTCAACATCCGGAAGGCTGAAATCCACATACCTGAAAAGAAGGTCTACTGAATGGAACAATCGGTCGGAGTGTTGTACGGACCGGCGCAGCCGCACTTCGCCAAGAATCTCTCGGCCTTCTGCGAGACACACACTTCCTCGCTCGGAACTTGTGTCGACCGCAAGGACGCGCATAGGGGCTATATAGTAGCTCTTCGGACAGATGCCAGGGGGCTATTAGTTTTCCGCGCGACGACCCAGACGTTATTCGTATCGCAGAGCCTCGATCGGGTCCAGAGACGCTGCCTTGTGCGCGGGGTAATATCCAAAAAAGATTCCCGTCGCAGCGGAGAATAAGAACGCGATCGACGCTGCCTGAGGAGAAACGAAGCTGGGCCAGCCCATAACCTGGGCAATGGCGAGCGACAGGCCGATACCCACGAGCACTCCGATTAACCCTCCCAACATACAGAGGATCACGGATTCCGCAAGGAACTGCATCCGGATATAGCTGCCGCGCGAGCCGATTGCCATCCTTATTCCGATCTCGCGGGTTCGTTCTGTCACCGACACCAGCATGATATTCATGATGCCAATTCCACCCACCAGCAGGGACACAGCCGCGATGCTGCCCAGCAGGAGCGTCATGATTCGGGTTGTTGACTCGGCAGCCTCCGCCACTTCGGTCAGGTTGTTTACGCGGAAGTCTTCCGGTTGTCCCGGTCGAATGGAATGGCGCTCTTTCAACAGCTCTGTAATTTGTTCTTTGGCCGCGACCGTCGCTGTGGACCCTATTGCAGAAACCGTGATGCGATTGATTCTCGGTACAGCGCTGTTGGTCATCTTTTTCTGCACTGTCGTGTACGGCATGATCGCAAAATCGTCCTGGTCCTGACCCGTCGCGGACTGGCCCTTTGGTGTGAGTACGCCGATGACACGATACGGAAGGTTACGGATTCGGATTGTCTGGCCTACAGGATCGCTGCCCTGGAACAGGTTGTCCGAGACTGTTTTCCCCAGCACAACCACCCTGTTTGCCGTGCGCACATCAGAGTCGGTAAAAAATTCGCCTTGATCGATTTTCAGACCGCGAATTTCAAGATAGTGTTCGTTGGAACCTTCAACGCGCGATTGCCAGTTCTGATTCCCGAAGACGAACTGCCCCTGTGCCTGGGCAATCGGTGTAACCAATTTGACGGTTGGAACCTCACGCGAGATGGCCTCAACATCGCCTTCTGTCAACGACGCCTGATCACCGCCTTGCCGGGCGCCACCGCCACCGGTGTTCCACCCACCGCCGCCCTGGATCTGCAGAACGTTTTGCCCCATACCCGCAACCTGATCTTGAACGAGTTTCTGGGCGCCCTGCCCGAGAGACACCATCGCGATGACGGCAGAAACGCCAATCACGATACCCAGCATTGTCAGAGCGGTTTGGATCTTGTTCTTGCCGAGCGCGTGAACCGCCATTTTTTGAATATCAAGGAACCTCATAGCTGGTTTCCTCCAGAGGATGAAGCAAGGTCAGGACGTCGTCCTGCGGCACTATCATTCGATCTTCCTGTATATGTCCGTCCTTAAACCGGACCAGTCTTTTGGCGTGCAGAGCGACATCCGCTTCGTGAGTGACAAGCACAATCGTGATGCCCCGTTCCCGGTTGAGTTGTTGAAACATCCGCATAATTTCTTCAGCGGTCTTGCTGTCGAGAGCGCCAGTAGGTTCATCCGCAAGAATGATTGCCGGGTTGCTCGCAATCGCGCGTGCGAGCGCGACACGTTGCTGCTGTCCACCGGAAAGCTGATTGGGAAAGCTTCCCTCTTTCTCTGCCAGCCCCACACCAGCCAGAGCCATTCGGGCGCGCTCCCGGCGTTCACTCGGGGAAACGCCGGCATAGACCATTGGAAGTTCGACGTTGGCAATGGCGCTTGTTCTCGGGATCAAGTTGAAAGCCTGAAAAACAAAACCGATTTTCTGATTGCGAGTGTCCGCCAGCTGATTCCTGGACATCGTGGAAACGTCCACGCCGTCGAGAATGTAGGTTCCGCTGCTGAGGCGATCAAGGCAACCAATGATGTTCATCATGGTCGATTTTCCCGACCCTGACGGCCCCATGACGGCGACGAACTCTCCCCTATGGACTTGAAGCGATACTCCCCTCAGTGCGTGGACTTCGATTTCGCCCGTCCGGTAGATCTTGTGGACGCCCTTAAGAAAGATGACGGGTTCACTTGAGGAAGCGGCCGACCCCGTCGCGCGCGCTTCCGCCATCAAAAGCCTCCTCGGCCACGACCGCCACCGATGTTAGGCATGCCGAAGGGCAGGTTATTTGTGGGTCTGGCCGGACTCGTTGCAGTCTGGCTGAGATCCGCAACTACGATTTCCAGACCTTCCACGAGTTCCGGTCCGCCGATGACTTCCGTACGAGTCCCATCGGTGAGGCCGGTCCGAACAGGGATCGGTTTAAAGCCACCGGTTTCGGGTTCCTGGGCCCATAGGACTGCACTCTGCGAGCGCCCCTGTCCGCCACCACCGCGACCACCTCCGCCCCCACGCGAGCCACCGCCGCGATTGAATCCTCCCTGCCCGCCTCCACCTCGGCCCGATCCGCCTCTGCCACGCTGCGCGCCGCTTCCGTCTCCAGAGCCTCCCCGACGTTCGCCCTGAGCGCTCGGAACCGCGGGTACACCGCCGGATTGTGCTTCCACTCCATTCTGCGCTTCCGCCGGCGCCTGCGGTGTGGTGCCGGCGTTTGGTGCGGCACCGCCCTGCGAACCCCGCGTCAATTCTGCGATTTTCTCCGGGGTCATTCCTGCGGGCCGGAAGCGAAGAGCGCTATTCGGCACCGTCAAGACGTTTTCATGCTGGTCGACGACCATGGTGATATTTGCCGTCATCCCGGGCTTGAGCTTCAGTTGTGGATTTTCTACGTGAATGATCACGCTGTAGGTCACGACGTTTTGAACGGTCTGCGGTTCGAGACGAACTTCTGAAATCCTGCCGTTGAAGTACTCATTCGGATACGCGTCGACGGAGAAGGAGACCTGAACGTCATTGGTAATCTTGCCAATATCTGCTTCGTCCACGCTCGCCTTCACTTGCATGCGTGCGAGGTCATTGGCAATCAGGAACAATATCGGGGCGGAGAGGCTTGCCGCTACGGTTTGCCCAATATCGACACTGCGCGAAATGACGACGCCATCCACGGGTGAATAGATTTTGGTCAATTCCAGGTTAATCTCCGCACGTTCGAGCTGAGCTTTCGCACCGACAATGTCAGACTTGACCTGTTCAATCGAGGCCTGCCGGGAGCGAATCTGGGCTTGAGCCTGCCGCACCGCGGCCTGCGCCTGCTCGACTTTGGCCGCCGCGGACTCTGCATTCGTGCGCGCCAAATCGTGATCACTCGGCGACACCAGTCCCTTGGCCAGAAGTTGTTTCGATCGTTCAAAAAGCAGGGCGCTATTCTCATTCGCCACTTGCGCAACCTTGAGGCTCGCTTCCACCTGGACGAGGTTCGCTTCCTGGTTGAGAAGGTCCGCCTGGGCGGACTGCATTCGCGCCTGGGCGGCAGCGTTTTGCGCTTGCTCCGTCAAGACCTGGGATTGAAAGGTTCTAGGGTCGATTTCGGCAAGCAGTTGTCCCTGACGAACCATGGAGTTGTAGTCGGCGTGCAGGGCGGAGATCTGCCCGGAAATCTGGCTGCCCACCTGGACGGTTCGAAGCGCCTCGAGTGTGCCATTCGCGTTCACGGTGATACGGATCGAGCCACGCTCGACTTTTGCCTTAACCAGGTTTGATTCTGTGGATTTATTGCGCGCCAGCGCCCAATAACTGACCCCGGCCGCTACCGCTAGCAGGCCAATGACCACTGTCAAGGCCTTGGCTTTCGATCGGCGACCAGGCAAGGATCCGGACATGATTTCCTCCCAAACGATCAGAAACTAAAGTAATTAGAGCACATGAAGTTGCCGAGTTGTAGCTACTTATCGCGTTCGCCACGAGCAGCAATTTCCAGTATTCGCAACTCCATGTTTTTGATACGGTCAGACGTCCCCGGAAGTTACTGAATGAGCGGAAACGACCTAACTCTGACTCCGATGCTACGGCAATATCACGCCGTCAAGCAGGAAGTACCCGACGCGCTACTGCTATTCAGGCTTGGCGATTTCTATGAACTTTTCTTTGAGGATGCCGTTACCGCCTCCCGGGAGCTCGAGATTACGCTCACGGCCCGCAACAAAGACAGCGACCAACCCGTTCCGATGTGCGGTGTTCCCTACCATGCCGCTGACGGCTATATCGCACGCCTCCTCAAAAAAGGGCACAAGGTCGCCATATGCGATCAGATGGAACCGCCTCAAAAGGGTTCCAAACTTGTCCGCCGTGAAGTCACCCGAATCGTCACTCCGGGCACGGTGACGGATAGTAACCTGCTCAGCCCCGGCGAGAATAATTATCTCCTTGCCGTTACGGAGAGCGGAGACAGCCTCGGTTGTGCGTTCCTCGATTTGTCTACAGGAGAGTTCCGCGCGTCTCAGTTTTCGGGAGAAAGCCGCTGGTCACGACTGGTGTTGGAGGTGGACCACTGGTCGCCTCGCGAAGTGATTTATCCCGAGAGAATCAAGGGAAGTCTTCAGCAATTCGATGGAATCACCAAGACTGCCCTCGACGATTGGTTGTTTGACCTGGATTACGCTTCCAGGATATTGCGCGATCAGTTAAAGGCGGCGACTCTCGAAGGATTCGGTCTTGCGGACAAGCCTCTCGCTACAGGCGCTTCCGGCGCGATCGTGCACTACGTTCGTCAGACACAGAAGACGGCGCTCGAGCATGTGAACACCTTGAGCTGCCAGGAGACGGCTTCCTATTTGATTTTGGATCCTTCGACCATTCGGAATCTGGAACTGCTCGAGTCGTCTGCGGGAGAGTCCCGAGACAGTTTGCTCGGTATCCTCAACAAGACCCGCACAGGAATGGGCGCGCGGTTGCTTCGCGGATGGATGATCCGGCCCTCAATTGATGCGCGAGACATCGAAGGACGTTACGATGCGGTCGAAGAGCTGTCCCGCTCCACCATCGTCGCCGATGAGGTTTCGAAATCGCTGGACGGGATCTTTGACCTGGAACGACTTCTCTCGAGGATTACGATTGGCACAGCAAGTCCGCGCGAACTCGTCGCGCTTCGCAGTTCCGTAGGAAAGCTTCCTGATGTTCGTGGTGTTCTGGAAAAACGCAAAGCGCCTCGTTTTGCGTCTCTCTTGTCGCGGCTTGACCTTCTCGAGGATCTCCACGCCCTGCTCTCGAAGGCTATCAGCGATAGCCCGCCTCCGGTGGTCGTCGATGGCGGTGTG
>DASTBJ010000730.1:0-3361 GCA_035712125.1 Terriglobia bacterium | reverse complement strand
GGTCGGCCGCTCTGCCTCGCGCCTGCTCGGGTGCCATGTATGCAGCAGTGCCGAGAATCACGCCACGTTGAGTCGCTTCGAGGCTCATCGTCGGCGAATGCGTTGCGTCCGCAATCGGCTCATCGGTTGAGAGAGCTTTTGCCAGACCGAAGTCGAGCACTTTTACCTGACCGTCCGGAGTCAGCTTGACGTTTGCGGGCTTGAGATCTCGATGAATAACACCGGCTTCATGCGCAGCCTCAAGAGCGTCGGCTATCTGCGTCGCGATGGCGATGGCTTCGTCGAGAGGGATCGGACCACGGGAGATGCGATCCGCCAGTGTTTCTCCGGACACCAGTTCGAGCACAAGGAACATTCGTCCCGCCGACTCTTCGATGCCGTGGATTCCGCCAATGTGAGGATGATTCAGCGAAGCAAGCACACGCGCTTCACGCTGAAAACGCGCAACCCGTTCGGGATCGCTCGTGACCGCTTCAGGAAGAAGCTTGATGGCAACGCTGCGGCCCAGCTTCGAGTCTGTCGCCTGATACACCTCGCCCATTCCGCCGGAGCCGAGATGCTCCGTGATCTCATAGTGGGCCAGTCGCTTGCCGATCATTGCGGCGGCATTCTATCACCCACGTAATTCGTTTAATCCGCGTAATTCGCGGCACGCGTGTATATAAGCGAGCGTAGTGACGGCAACCTCAAAGATTGGTTCCCTATATATAAGGATGCTCTGTCGCGGGCCGGCGGCGACAGTGGCGCGATAGTCTCGCGGGCATGGATTTTGTCGATAACATTAACCTTGATTTTCGCCCTTCGGGCGAGCATCCTGTGCCGAAAGAGGCCCCCCATGGATTCTTCGAAATGGACTCGTTGGATGAAGGTCGCGCTCGTGGCGGCTTTCGCGATCGGCGTGCCCCTGATGACAGCGTTGTCGGCCGCGGCGCAGGCTCCGCCAGCCGCAGGAGCCGGAGCGCAGGGCCGGGGTCGTGGCGCCGACCCGAACGCCGGCGCGCCCTATACGCCCGCGCCCGGTGCCAGGGACCTGAGGGCTGTCATCTTCAACTGGATGTGGCACCAGGGCATGCTGAAGGGCACCGACGAACGCGACATGGTTGCGACGCTCGAATACCAGGCAAAGGGCGGCACGATTCAGGTGGACGGCCAGCCGTGCACACTCTCGAAGTATCGCGTGAGCACGAACTACCAGACCTTCAGCCAGCGGATTAATTACACCTGCGCTCGCCCGAACAAACAGACGTACTCGAACGTCGAAGTGGTCAGCTGGCAGTACGCATGGAATGAGGACACGCCTGGTGCAGAGATCGGTGGCACGAAAGGCAAGGTTGCGGCGATGCCGGCAGCTGTGCAGGAGCGGCTCATTCGCCTCTGGGCAAGTCCGCAGGGCGCACCAAAGGCCGCGCTGGCAGGAACGATGGACACATGGACGCTGGGCGCCAACCCGGGCACCGTGCTCGCAGACGGTGCCACAACGGTGCGCAATACGTCGGTGTCGTGGAACGCCGCGGGCAGGCCGGTCGTGACCTTCCCGATCCCCGGCGTTACCGGTGCGACCGCCACCGCCACGCTCGATGCGAAGTACATGACCGAGAAGGTTGTGGTCACCCACAACGGGGCGACGACCGAATTTACCTACAGCAACTATCAGGACTGGAACAACCCGCTGCACAAGATCGAGGTGTTCTACGCCGGCCAAATGATCGAGCGAAAAAATGGCGCCGTGGTCCGCGACCTGACGACGCGCGAAACGGAGACGGGCAATGTGTACGTCGTGGCGCCCGTGCCGCCCAGCGTGCAGAAGGCGATGAACGTCACCACGAAAGCGCCGGCCATCATCTTCGCGAAGGCGGAGCCGCCGACAAACACGACGGCACCCACGCCGCGGATCGGCGGGCATCCCGATATGACGGGGAATTGGACTGTCGCGCAAAATGGCTGGATTGGGAACTACATGGGGAACGGCGGGCGGCGATGCGGTCCGACGCAGGTGCAACCGTGCAACAGAGGCACCAATCAGACCGAGGACTTTGCATTGTACTCACCCTCCCGGTTCGGCCAGTTTGGTCGTCCGCTCTACAAGCCGGAGCACTGGGACAAGGTCATCGAGCTCGACATGTGGACCAACAAGTACGATCCGGTCATGACGTGCCAGCCGCTGGGCGTTCCCCGGCAAGGTGCGCCACGGCGCATCTGGCAGACGGAAAACGACATCACTTTCCTCTATATGGGAGGCGATGCCGGCGGCGGATACGGCGAATATCGCATCATTCCAACCGATAACCGTCAGCACGGGCCGGACGCACGGTTCGAGCTGAACTACATGGGGAATTCGGTGGGACGCTGGGAGGGCGACACGCTGGTAGTCGACTCCATTGGCTTCATCGACACGACGTGGATCGGACGCGGCGGGTACTTCCATTCCGAGAAGATGCATGTCGTGGAGAAGTTCAGGCGTGAAGGCGATGCCATTTTCTACGACGTGACGCTCGAGGACCCTGATGTGCTGGTGGAACCGCTGGTGTTCCCGACACGCATCATGCGACGCAACACGGCCGCGAACGCGGGGCTGATCCGGGAACGCGGCAACTGCGAGACGAGCTTTGAAACCGAAGCGGCCGCATCACAGATTCGACACTAGTTGGAGATGACACATGACTAAATGGACCCTGCGATTCGTCATCCTGGCCGCGTTCGTCCTGGCCAGCGCCTCATTGATACAGGCCCATCACTCCCTCGCGGGCGTGTATGCGCTGGGGAAACAAGCGAAGGTGACTGGAGCGTTCAAGGCCTTCCGTCTCGTGAATCCCCACACGATTATGAAGATCGACGTCAAGGACAACGACGGCAAGGTAGTGGAGTGGACGTTCCTTGGCGGGAGCGTCGCGCAGATCGCGAGGTTCGGCCTTAAAGAGGGGCCGAATGCCCTCAAGCCCGGCGACCCAATCACCGTCACGATCGTGCCGGCCCTTGACGGCAAGAGCCCGGTCGGGCTGCTGTCCGCGATTACCTACGCCGACGGGCACACAATCACATTCCGGTCGGTGGACGAATAGTTAGTCCTTTGGACTTTGGATCATGGTTCCTGGTCCATGGTTCTACGTGTCCCTAGTCCTGAGTCCGTTCTCTTCACTTTTGTTCGGATTCACCAGGTCCGCCAGTTCTAGCGAAAGGAACTGGATTTTCCGTCGCTTCCGACCTTCCCTACAGAGTGCCTGCGAATTCGTTTTGAGTCCGCCGACTGATCCCCATGCCGCAAATAAAGATTAAATAAAATATCTATTTCAACGTTTTTTCCATTTAGACGTCTATAAAAGTGCTTGACACCGGGCCCTATAGACTTTAAAAAATAGATGTA
>DASTBJ010000729.1:0-3256 GCA_035712125.1 Terriglobia bacterium | reverse complement strand
TGCAGAAGGCCATCGACGAACACACGCATGACATCAACGAACTTAAAACGGATCCCCGCTTCGAACCCCTTCGCCACGATCCCAGGTTCCCGGAGATGCTTGGCCTTCTGCGCCTCGCGCCTTCGGAATGAACGCGCTTCGAATGCGCACGCTTCCCAGGCCGCCGCCCTCGCTGTTTCTTCTCGCTGCTTTATTTCTCCTGCCTTTTAACCGGAGTTTTGGTCAAAGTCAAACGACCGGCCGCATCGTCGGAACCATTGTGGATCCAGACGGCGCCGCCGTCGCCGGAGCGGAAGTAGTAGCAGTCCACAAGGCTACGGGCATCGAGCAGAAAGCCACCACCGATGAAACGGGTACCTACAGCGTTTATTCCCTGCAGTCTGGCGAATACCGGGTCTCGGTGACCAAAAGCCTTTTTGTCGCGCTTAGCATTGAAACGGTTGTGGTGGTAATCACCGAAACCAGTACGGTTTCCACTCGGAAGCTCGTCCTGGAGGGCGTGAACGCGGCTGCCGTTGTTGTCAGTAGTGTGCCGGTACTTCAAGTGGATGGACCGCAAATGGGTCGTTTCGTGGATTCCATCGCTGTGGCCGAGTTGCCGCAGGCAACGCGCAACCCCACCCAGCTTCTGGGACTTTCGACTGGCGCAAGCGTTGCTCTGCCTGACAATGCGGCTCTGGGGAGTAACTCACAGGACCCCACGGTCGATGGGGCGCGCACTACGCAGAATGCCGCGCATGTTAATGGTATCGACGCCAACTATATCCTGACGAATTCCTTCACAAACATTGCTGTACCGGCGCCGGAAACCGTCATGGAGTTTAAGTTGCAAACATCTAACTATGACTCCGGGTATGGCCGTGCGGGCGGCGGCAATATTCAGATCGTGACGAGAAGCGGCAGCAACGATCTGCGCGGAACTGTATACGGGTATTTCCGCGACAGTGCGCATGGTGCGAATAGTCCGTTCCTGAAGGCAGCAGGCGTCGAGCGACCCCCGCTGGAGCGGAATGTCTTTGGAGGCACGATCGGCGGTCCAATCCGGATGGCTCGCTCCTTTTTTTTCGGTTCCTATCAGGGCACACGCGAACAGAATGGCGCATCGAGCAGCAGCCTTTCATCGAATGTGCTTATCGCGCCGGGTTTAACTGACGACCGGTCTGAACAGAACCTCCTCGCGGTTTTCACCCCCAAACGGTCTAATGGAACCTTCGCAACTTCGATCCATCCTGTGGCACTTGCCCTTTTGAACGTGAGACGGCCGGACGGCAGCTACCTGATCCCGACGCCTCAGGCCGATGGGCACTATTCGGGATCCGCCTTATCGTCGTACCGTGAAGATCAGTTCAACGCCAACCTGGATTATCATCCCAATGAGAAGGACCGATTCGCGATCAAGTTCTTCTTCTCGAACGCGCCGCAAACGAAAGCGCTGGATGGGGCAAACGTTCCCGGGTTCGGTAGAGACGAGAAGCAGAACAACCGGTTGATCTCACTGCAAGGCTCTCATGTTTTCAACCAGAACACGATTATCGAAGCACGCGCCGGCTACAACTTTATCCGGGCCGACCGATATGCGCAAAGCCCGGTAAAGGATTCGGATCTGGGAATCCAGAGAGCAAACGCAGACGCCTATCCGGGGCTTGGGCTCAATCGTATCGGACCGGCTGGGGCGCTGGTGGTGGGCAGTGCGAACGGATCGGATCAGCGGACCTCCGCATCGTCAACGACCCTGGCCACGACGGTGTGGCTGGTCCGCGGTCGCCATAGCATTCGAACCGGTGCCGAGGTCATTCTCAATCGCTCCACTCTTTCAACGAACAATAATCGGCGTGGCTCGATTAACTTTCAGACCTTTAACAATTTTCTTGTCGGTACGGCCAACAGCTCCGTGTTTGGAAGCGGACTTCTGGCGCGTAATTTGTCCACGAACGATTACAGTTCCTTTTTCCAGGACAACTGGAGGATTTCCACGAATCTGACATTGAATCTGGGGCTGCGCTACGAACTGGACCTCCCGCCGGAAGACTCCCTCGGCAGAATTGGCGTCTTTGATCCCACGCTCTACAAACCTCGGATGGAAATGGATGGAAGCGGTATCCCTGTAGGCCCTCCGATCAGCGGATTGGTTCAGGCGGGGAATGTAATCCCAATATACGATTTACCGAACGTGCCGAATGTCGGCAAACGCGTCCTCCGAAGTAATGACCCCAACAATTTCGCACCGCGACTGGGATTTGCCTATTCCGTACCGGCAGGACGCCTGGCCGTGCGGGGTGGCTATGGCATTTACTATTCCCGAGTCTCGATGAATTTCATCGGCCTCACACTCAACGTTCCGCCAATGTACGTCACTCGCAGGAGTCCAGTCGGCAGTACGGTTCCATATGAAAGTCCCTATGTTCCTTTGCCACAGGAAGATCAATTCCCCACGATTGTACAGGGCATTAACCTGGCTGGGAACGCATTTGACCGTAATATGCGCACGCCGTACATCCAGCAGTTCAATACCAGTGTTCAGCATGCCTTGCGCGAGAACCTTCTTCTCGAAGTGGCTTATGTTGGCACCCGCGGCGTCAACCTGCTGCGACAGGTGCCGATCAATCAGGCGCGACTGGCCAGCCCGGAACATCCCATCCTCAACGATGTCACAGGAGCTGTAATTACCACCAACACGGCAATGAATCTCGCGCTACGGGCGCCGTACCAGGGCGTCGATGTAGGCGGTAACTTTTTTCAGAATCAGTCCACGGCACAATCGACGTACCACTCGTTGCAGACGAGTATGACGAAACGCAGCTCGAAGGGTCTGCAATTCCTCGCGTCCTATACATATTCGAAATCGATCGATAACGGTTCTGGAACCGATGGCGTCGATACGGCTCCCGTCATCGGCAACGCGCTGGATAACCGCGCTAATCGCGGATTGTCGAACTTTGACGCACCGCACCGTTTTGTACTGAGCTATGTATGGGTGTTGCCAAGACCGGCATTTGTGGCCAGTTCCGCAGCCGGAACGTTATTGTTTTCGAACTGGCAACTGGCGGGCGTCACAACAGTAATGTCGGGCTTGCCCATTGATGTCGTCGACAGCCTTGCAGGCTCGTTTTATGGGCTTAACGTCGGAACGCTGGCGCGGCCAAGCTGGGCGCCAGGGGCAACGCGTAAGACTGCGACGTCGAATATTCCTGCCGGTTATTTTTTTAATCCGTCCGCATTTGTCCGTCCCAGAGTCGGAGTCAATCAACCAATTCCT
>DASTBJ010000728.1:0-13219 GCA_035712125.1 Terriglobia bacterium | reverse complement strand
CGGCGGCGCCACGACCGAGAGAACGGGTATGGTTCCGGTCACGCTTGAGGGCGTTCATGCTGCCGAAGTCAGCGGCACCTGGAAGCGCGTCGACGCGCGATTTCAACTGACGAACAGCTCCCCGTCCAATCCGCAGGGCTTAAGCTCTCGCAGCCAGAACGTTCAATGGACAGCCGGCATGGGATACACCATACGCCAGGGCTTTCGTCTCGGCGTTTCCGGTTTCCGGGGACCATTCCTCGAAAACGACGTAGAAGGCCTGCTCAGTCCCGGCACAAGTGTTCGTGATTATCCGGCTGTTGGGATTGGCGCCGACGCGCAATGGGGATATGGCCGATGGAGCGTTATGGCGGAATGGCTACGTGTCCGGTTCCACTATCCCGGCTTTGAGAAACCACCCGCTGTCTCCTCCGCCTTTGTCGAAGTCAAGGCAACGCTGAATCCCCGGATGTATGCGGCATTTCGTGGCGCGTTTGAATCCAACAGCAAAGTAGTAGACACCTCCGGTGATGCCGCCGATCACTTTCTCCCGAACCGGCAGGCTTACGAAGTTGCAATCGGATACCGTGTGAATCGTGTTCAAACACTCAAGTTTGGTTACGAAGTGTTCAACACGACCGGCTCAACGGGTACGCAGAACAATGTATTCGGCGTGCAGTTCGTCACCTCTATCCACGCATTGTCTAAGGCTTTTTAGTCGCGTTATTACCGCTTTCTAAGCGTTTCTGCCGAAATCGTAAACGCATGGACATCTCTAATTGCTCGAGCGCGAGCCTCCACGGCCTCGGCCCGGCCGGTATCGTGCATTTGCCGCAACAACCGGCCGAAGTGTTCGAGATAGAGCCCCACTTCAGGAGATTCCGGTCCGAGAACGCGCTCAATAATCGGCAAAGAAACTGCGAAGAGCTCATGCGCTTCGTCGTATCTTTTCTGCGCCGTCAGAGCTATCGCCAGCCTGACATAGGTCAACCCTGTGTCGACATGATCCTTCCCGTGCAACTTCTCCCGGACGTCGACTGTTCGGCGCAACAGACCTTCCGCGCGAATAAAATCGCGGCGCAACATGCTGTGTTCTGCCAGATTGACCAGGGCGTCGCCCATACTGGGATGCACTGTGCCAAAAGCCCGCTCCACTACCTCAATCGCGCGAATGAACATTTCCTCCGCATCATCCCACTTCTTCTGCATGGAGTAGGTTGATGCCAGGCTTGTCAGAATCGCAGCGAACTCGTCGGGCCTTATGGCAGGCTGTTGTTCAGCTATCGCGAGGGCTTCTTTCAACCGTTTTTCCGCCGGCTTTACACGCACGGTTTGGGCATAGACGATTCCGAGTTGCCTCAACGCAGCCGCCAGGTGCGAGCTCCCCTCGCCGAAGTGTTTGCGACACAACACTACGGCTTCGTCGAGAATCGTTTCAGCGCGGTCTAAACGATTGGTTCGGAGGTACAACGAGGAAAGATTGATCAGCACAATAGCTCGAACCCGCGGATCAACCGTCGCGGTCTCGCCAAATTTCAACGAGCGGTTGAAAAGCTCTTCCGCTTCCTGGTAGCGCCCCTGGGCCATCAGAACGTGCGCAAGGTTTCCCCACATCGTGGCTTGACGAGATGGGCTAATGTTGGAACCTTCCGCCTTAAGGATCGATTCCCGATAGTACGCTTCTGCCACCGCATAGTTGCCCTTCAAAAATGCATCATAAGCGGCTCTAGCCAGAACAAGATCGTCGGGCGATTGTTGGCTCACAGCAACAAGCGGCAGGCTCATCGCAGCGGCAAGGAGCATAAAAATCAAGCCGGCGTGCAATCTAGAGAAGTTCATTTCGAGTTCGTCCTCTCGCAGTCGAAGTCGACAATTGCAACTGCGGTGCCAGTGCGCGCGTCGTACTCAATACGGTCGGAAGGCTTGGTCGTTTACAGCAATTTTGCGTATCGCAAATTATCGATAGAGACGCAGGGCCGCGCTCGAAGGATGGCACCCTGCAACTCGAATTACGAAATTGAAGGCCGAAAGTTCCCGAACATTACAATCGTGGAATTCGGTGAACGCTGAGCCTTCCTTTGTTGTCGATTGAGAAGTGAGGCTAACGTGTGACCGGTGCGATGCCCTTGGACAACGCCGTGCGGAGCATATTCGTGACTTCGGCATTGTTGCGAGCGCTGGCGCCATGGTCCAGGAGAAACCGAACCACTGCGGCACGGCCGGATTGAGCGGCGAAGAAAAGGACCGTCTGTCCCTCGCGGTTAGTCATGGTACTCGAGCGCGCGATCCGCGCTGTCAGGATTGTCGTGTCCGTAACGCGCGCATTCACATTGGCTCCCGCCCTGAGGAGTATTTCCATGGTCTCGATGGATCGCCCTTCGACATCAGCCGGCGGGCCCGATCCCAGCACACTTTGACCTTCGACCTCGTCCTTCGTGGGTGCGACTGCCCGGCGGCGGCATCTGGCGTCCACGAAGTTTTCGTACGGACTTCTCCCAGATCTCGGCGTTGCTGCCGATTGCGTCGAGGGATACTGCGGTGAAAGCGATACCACCGGCCTTCACGGAGGAGCTATGGCAGGTGACGCAGTAGGTATCGACCATCGCCCGAATGCGATCCCCGCCGGGTCCAGTTCTTTGGCCTGGAGGTGCAACTTGGTCTGCGCGGACTGCTGCGCCGCGACCAACATCAGGGCGAAAGCGATCAGGATCAAGCGACTCATTGGGCTGTGGAGAGTGCTAGGTCCGGGCGGACTGAAGTCTAGATTTTTCCCCGGGTTACAGTCCGAACTCGAGCCTACGAAAGCCCACGTGAAACTGGCAGCGCCCGGCATATTCGGTGTATAAAACGGCCCGTATAATCGTTGCCGTTCCGGTCGAAGAATGGTTGGAGCGAATTTGTAAGATAGGTCGTAGAGTGAAAGTGGCTGAGGAGGCTAAATGAAACGATTCTTCGTACTGATAATGTTGATCGCTATCGCCTGGTGCGCCTCGACGGTGGCGGCCTACCAGACACCTGCAACTGGCCCCACGGCGGCGGCGTTGCAGGCCACGAAGATCCACCAGGTAAAAGAGAATCTCTACATCATTACGGGCTCCAGCGACCTCGCGGCATTCAGCGGGGGGAACACTGCCGTGTTCATCACGGAGACCGGCGTCGTGCTGGTGGATACAAAGCTGCCCGGATGGGGGCCGACGATTCTCGAACGCCTCAAAACCGTCACCAGCAAACCCATCACGACGATCATTAACACGCATTCACACAACGACCACTCCGGCAGCAACGACTTCTTCGCCGAAAAGGTCGACAGCGTCGTGCACGAGAATACGAAGGCAAACATGGCCAAAATGGACGAGTACAAAGGCGACAAGGCGAAGTTTCTTCCCAAACAGACTTTCAAAGACAAGGCGAGCATCGGAAGCGGCAAGAACCAGGTCGACCTCTACTACTTCGGACGTGGGCATACCAACGGCGACATTTTCATCGTGTTCCCTGCCCTGCGAACAATGCATGCAGGTGATATGTTTGCCCAGAAGATGTTGCCTCTCATCGACACGATGAATGGTGGCAGTGTCCTGGAATATCCTCAAACACTTGCAAAGGCTGCCGCAGGAATTCGCAACGTCGATACCGTTATCCCCGGGCACAGACAGACGACAACGTTTGCCGACTTCAGAGAATTCGCCGCATTTACCAAAGACTTTGTGGATTTTGCCCGCAATGCGGCTAAAGCGAACAAGACAGCCAAGCAGGCCGCTGCTGAGTACAAGGTTCCGGCAAAATACGCCGGCTACGTTGAGACAATCGATCCACAACTGGTAACAGCCGAGAGAATCCTTCAAACGGCCTACGACGAGTTGAAGAAATGAGATGGAAAGAAATTTTGAAGTTGGACGAATCCTCCTTCGAAAATAGAATCAGGCTGCGGCTGAACAGCGTGAACGACGACTGGATTTCCGAGGCCACTCCTCCTCGGCTGAGGAGGGGAGTTGTGACGATTTTATGTACGCCTGCATCTCAAATCCGAAATTGGAAATCTTAGATTGGACAGTTCAATTTCAAGATTTCTCCTGCTCTGAAGAGTTACGGCAGGTTCTGGAGTTTTGTCTGCAGGGCCTGAAGCGATTGCACTAATGCCTCCGCCGTCCGCTCCAGGCTCCTCATGCGAGAACTACGGGCAGCGCTGCGCAATTCCTGCAGCTCTCCGATCAGGCCGGACAATTGATCGGCGATTATCGGCATTCTGGGCGCCAGTACAGATTGATCATCTCCGGTAAGTGTGGCGTTGAGTTCATGAACCTTTTCACCCAGGAGACGCAATCGCTCCAGATGCGCGTTCTGTTCGTTTCTCCGTGCATTGAACGCGCTGGCCTGTCGGGATACTTCCCCGGCCACGGCCTCAGCGCGCGCCTGAGCCTGTTGCAGGTGTGTCGACAGGTTCTTCACTTCTTCGGAAATCTCCTCGCCGCAATCGGTGAAGAGCGCGAGGAGTTTCTGGATGTGTTCGACGTCGATATCCGCAGTCATATCCATCGCATTGATCTTGCCGCCGATGCGCTCGAGTTCCGACAAGTGATTCTCAAGCCGGAGGACGGACGTCACGAGAAGGGAGTCGGACCTGGTCTTGTCGCTCATTGCAATATGCGATCGATTTCCATCAGTTCAACTGACGTCATCTTCCAGAATGCCGCCCGGCTATTGGCTTGAACCTGCTCGGCAGTCTTTGCGCCCGCAATGACGCTCGAGACCTGCGGCCTGGACGCAAGCCACGCAAAAGCCAGTTCCAGCAACGAATGCTCTCTGGATCTGGCAAATGTCATTAAAGCTTCCACGCGCTCAAGGTTCTCGTCGGTAAACACTTTTGGGCCAAACTTGTCTTTGGCTCTGCTGGTCTCCGGGAATGGCGCGCCCTTGCGGTACTTGCCTGTCAACAACCCATTGGCCAGGGGGAAGTATGGCAGGAACGCGATACCCACCCGCGCACATTCCGGCAGAACATCAATCTCGGCGTCTCGTTTCATCAGGCTGTACTCGTTCTGAACGCTGGCAAATTGTTTCGGGCCGGGCGTCGCCCGGGCAGCGCGCACTTGTTCGACAGAAAAATTCGAGCAGCCGATCTCCCGCACCTTGCCGGCCTTCACGGCATCATTGAGCGCTTCCATCGTTTCTTCGATGGGCGTGGCCGGGTCAGGACGATGGATCTGATAGAGATCGATGACATCCGTCTGAAGACGCTGGAGACTGGCGTCCAGAGCTTCTCGAATGTACGCTGCGCGCGCACCTTCTTTGCCGTCCGCCACCTTCAGACCAAATTTTGTGGCGAGAATCGCTTTCTCGCGGCGCCCTTTCAATGCAGCTCCCAGAAATTCTTCACTCAGACCTCCGCCGTAGATATCCGCCGTGTCGAAAAAGTTGATGCCTGCGTTCAAGGCGGCATCAACCACCGTCGCAGTTCCCACGGCGTCTGTTCGCCAGCCGAAATTGTTACATCCGATTCCCACAAGCGAAACGTTTAAAGCTCCGATCCTGCGATATTCCATAGCGGGTATGTTACTCCAGCCTGATTGCAGACGATGCGGCACTGCCCGTCGTGTGTAGAATCGAAGCGTAGAGCGCAAACGTTCAACCCGGAGGATCCAGCCGTCTATGTCGGATTCCATCACCCTTGAAGTGTTTACGGACTTTGTCTGCCCGTGGTGTTACCTGAGCATCCCACGCGTGAAGAAGCTGGGGAAAAACTTTGCTATCGACGTGCAATGGACCTATTTCCCGCTCCATCCGGAGACACCTCTCGAAGGTATGACTCTTAAGGAACTCTTTGCCGGACGCAATTTTGATCTTGAGGCAGCTCACGCCCGCCTTAAGTCGTTGATGGATGCCGAAGGCCTCGCCTTCAATCAGCGGACGCACACCTACAACAGCCGGCTGGCTCAGGAACTCGCAAAAGGGTTCGATCAGGAAAATTTGCGGGATGCGTTGTACACGGCGTATTTCGTGGATGCCCGGAATATCGGCGACGTAGAGGTTCTTGTCGATATTGCGGCCGCCTGTGAAATACCGGCTGATGACGCGCGCCGTGCATTAATGGACCGGACGTTTAAGGAGGCCGTTGACGCAGACTGGGAAAAAGCGCGCCGTTACGGCATCACCGGAGTGCCGAGCTTCGTCGCAGCAAATCAAAAGGTCGTGGGCGCACACCCGTATGAGACGTTGGAAAAGCTCGTCCGTGCGGCAGGTGCGAAACCGTTATAGTCATTCATAGAAGCAGGTTTCGAAACCACTCCCGTATATCTCTCCACTCCTGGCCGGGATCGATCGTGTGCGCCTTCGGATACTCCCGGTAGTCGATTGCGAAACCTCCTTCCTTCAAGCTCTTGATCTGAGCGCGCGTAACTTCGACGGGAAGCAATTCATCCCGGGTGCCGTGTGTGACCAGCCAGCGGCCGTTGTTGTTGGCGGCATTCATTTCTCGGAGAATCGCTTCCGGGCTGTAGCAGTACCCACTGATGCCGACATATCCCGCCAGACTTCGTGGGTATCGAGAGCCGAACTCGAGTGTCATCAGGCATCCTTGAGAGAAGCCGAACAGGAAAGTCTGATCAGGCGGGTAACCTTCCTGCTCAATCTGCTGCATGACATCCGTAAGAATTCTGCACGAGCGCTTGATGCCCGGAAGTGGATCGTCGATGTCATACCAGCTGTAGCCCATGTAGTACGGCTCCGGCGCGTTGAGTAGCAGGTAGTTTAAGGAGTCGATGCCAAGCTCTTCCTGCATCCATAGGAAGCCTGCGGCAGAGTCTCCCAGACCGTGCAGTACCACGACGAGATGCTGCGACGTTGCGCGCGCAGGTTGCCAGAGATGAGTCAGCCTCAGGTCCATCCGTGAAGTCTAAATGGAAACTGGAGAGAATTGCCCTCGGGGTACGATGCCGCGCGCATGTCCACGCTTGAGCGGCTGGAAAACTGGAAGCAGGCGCGAACGATTACAGGGGCACAATATGAGGCCCTGTTCCCACTCATAAAGAGAGAGCGACCACAACGGACTTACCGCGGTGCACATTCTGCAGTCGGACAAGCGACGCGTCTCCATGGTGGCGACGATGTCTGCGGCGCTGACTGCGGGGCCGAGGGTGACGCATGAAGCTCCCCCGAAGGACTTCGACCCTGGCGACGGCCGAAGCGGCGGCGCCGGAGCGAGCGGTTCGTTTTAGGCCGGTTTTTCAGCGCTGCTGTTCAACTGTCGGTGTCCACTGATTAAACGGAGAGGACCACGTCTCTTTGAGACTCAAGCTCTGAAGTTTCCACGCGCCGCCACGGTTTGTCGCGCGAGCTTCGTAAGTTCCACCCGAAACTTTCCCCGCCTCAACTTTCAGCAGACGCGCACGAATCGTTGCAGATCGACGATCCCCCGCGAGATTGATGACCGGCTGAACAGTCTGATGAACTGCGACTGCGTCAGACACTGAGGGGCGATACGGCGCATTGAAAAGTTCTTGCAGGCTATCCCTGGAGTCGTCGAGATAATAGCCATAGGCATTGATAAGGTTTTCGGCAGCGTCATACACAATGCTCGAATGGATCTGCACCTCGAGCTCATTTAATCGATTGGTGAATTCCTTTTCGTTCTTCGGCGGGCTTGCCTGCGGCACACTCCCCAAAAGGGTCACAGCACCCGATCGCGCATTCGCAATGCCTGCGGGATATTGCACCGGCTCGCGCGTTACCGGATTTACATAGTGGAACTGTGGGTAATGCATCTTCGGATACGTTTCGTAAGTCTCCGTAGAAGGCCGATCCGGTGGAAACTCGGCGTCAGGGCCAGCAGCCGGTTTTGCGCTTTTCGCCCAGCCCACTTCGTAATCCGTAATGACTCGCGGGTAGTAGTGCACAGACTGGATTTTCCAGACCCCATTCTGCTTCACGTAGGCATTCTCAAAGATGCCCTCCTCCCACTGGGCACCTCGTCCTTTCACACCAGACACCGACAGTTCGACCCCGCGTGCCTTTGCTGTTTTACCGTCAGGTTCAACGTGGACCACGGTCGCCAACTGAAGATGATCGTTGACCTCGGCGATGTTCAGTCCTTCACCACCAAACCTGGTCAGGGCGCGGCGGATTTTCTCTCTTCCGACATACACGCCACGGAGGCCTGACTCCAGAGTCCCGTCGCTCGCGAAGAGATTTGCAACGGCTCCCCACATCTTCTGATCGGAGTAATACCCGTAGTTGTGTTGAAGGTTTAGAACGTCTGTTTCATTGCGAAGCTGTTCGGCGCCGCGCGCGAGCTCGACCCATCGCTGTTGCAAACCTTCGAGGGTTGCAGGCCCTTTTGCCGGCAGAGACGAACCAGAGTTCGTGACGGGATTGCCTGCAGATTGCGGCGTGAAATGATACGGAAGATCCCACTTCGACAGCGTCAGCCCGGGCGGACTATAGCGTCCGCTGTATTGCGAGCTGTAACTCAGTTCACTGATCTTCCAGACGCCGTCCTCAGACACGTATCGGTTTTCGTAAACAACTCCGGCCCATGATGCAGAAGTACCACCAAAGCTTCCCAGCATTGCGATCACGTGCCATCGGCCTCTCGCCGTTTTTCCATCCGGCGCAATGGTCACCACGGGCTGAATCATGATGTGTGGATAAATGCGGCCTTCCGCCAATCCCAACTGCCCGCGGCCAAGTTCCTGGAGATAAAACTTCCTCAGACTTTCCGGGCCACGAAAATCACCCTGTGCATAGTGCGCGACGCCGTCAGTGGCGAAGAGATCTCCAAGATCGGACCAAAGGCCCAGTTCCGCGTAATGCGCGTAGCTATATTGCAGACGCTTGATGTCGCGAATTGCTCGCGCTTTATGAAGATGATTTTCCAGCTCCGCAACTCGGCTTTCGATTGCAGCGAGACCGTCGCCGGGCGCAACCTGAGCCGCGGTCGGCATCACAAGGGAGAAGACAACAACGACGAGCGCCAACACAATCGCCGTCCTTATTGAGCGCTGAATCATTGGGGCTTACTATAGGCGGACTGCAAGGGTTGATCCAGGTGTTTTGATCCGGGCCTGGCGTTAGACGCCCCGTGGTCTTTAAGCCGGGCCGAGGAAGGCCCGCGCATTATTGATCGCAGGACGCTCGGCATCAGCATTGGCAGCCATCGCCATTAGTTGCTTGTAGTAAGACTCGGCCAGTTTCCTGTTTCCGGACTTCTCAGCGGCCTGTGCAGCGCCGGCC
This sequence comes from Terriglobia bacterium, assembly GCA_035712125.1. GTDB lineage: Bacteria > Acidobacteriota > Terriglobia > 20CM-2-55-15 > 20CM-2-55-15 > DASTBJ01. The sequence goes on along the minus strand of DASTBJ010000728.1, from coordinate 4,015 downwards.
AGCGACCGAAAGCGGTTTGGGACCACTCGAAGCGACCGTTCGAATTCCCGCAAAGCTTCAGCCGGTTTGTTCGACGCCAGCAACAACTCGCCCAGCATCTCTCGCATCGGCGAGAGCCGGTTTTCCATGGCGATGTGTTTTTCGGTGCGATCCTCGAGATCGGCGGCCTGACGCATCAGGGTAATCGCGCGACTCGAATCATTTTCCGCAAGGGCGATCCACGCGGCCGAGGCTGTCTCTTGAATGCCGACTTGCTCGGCCCAATAGGGATCTCCGGAGGCAGTGAGTTCTTTATGGAGACGCGTGAGCTCGGCGAGATTCTGTCGGGCGGCCGCAACGTCGCCGGATCGTGCAGCGCCGACGGCGCGTGCGAACCAGATGATGGCGTCGGCCTGTTTGAACGGCGTGCTGATTGACGGCAGCATCGCGGCTTCCTTCCACGCCGCGCGTTCAAAAGCGTACCGCACAACAAGTGCGGCGAAGCCGGTGTGCGCCGTCATGCTGGCCGTCGCCGGCAATGTTCCGATTGAATTGCGCTCATCGACAACGGCCCTGGCGCGCTGATCCTGTCCGAGTTGCAGGTACGCATTCACCAGGAAGTCGAGATTGTGATACCGGGCCGCGATCGTCGCGGGACTGGCCGCGCTGGCCGGGTTGGTGCTTGCCGCGTAAGCTCGATTCGCCGCGTCGGCCGCAAGATTCGATCGAATGGCCTCCTGCCACATACCCAGCGTTGAAAATATGTGCGACGGCATGTGCAACGCGTGCGGGGCTGACGGAGCGAGCGCCGCATAACGGAGCGCTGCCGGCAGGCCTTTCGATGCGATCGGAGCGTAGTCGTAACTGTGGATCAGATAATGAACAACACCTGGATGATCAGGCTGCGTCTTCTGCAGCCGCTCGAGAATTTCAGCCGCCTTCAGTTGCTTTGAATATTTCTTATCTGTGAGGTCCACGGCTTCAAGAAGCGCCAGGGCGTGAAATGCGGCAGCTTCCGTATCTTTCGAGTAGCGGTCGTGCAGCCTTGCCATCGCCGCTTCGTATCTTGCAGAGCGCGTCCGCTGATCCACCGTGTCATAGTTCTGAAAAAAAACCGCCAGCGCCTCGATCCAGTCGCGCTCCCGTTGCGTTTTGGGCGCGGCAGACCGAGCTTTTTGCACTGCTTCCCAGCCCTGTTTCAAGAGCACGGGAGCAAACGGCGCCGTCAGTGGGTTCGGTCGCTGGCTGATGGCAATGCCCCAGTGCGCCATCGCGCACGATGGCTCCTGCTGAGCGATGGCCTGGAAGGCCTTCTCGGTTTCGGGATAGAAAAAGGAATGAAGCATCGCCACAGCGCGATCGAACTGTTGTTGAGAAGCCTGGCTGCAGGAGATGGCGAAGTGCACCTTACCGAAGTCGTTCGCGAAGTTGTGGCCGACGTGTTCATCCTGCGGCGCAGTGTGGAAAAACGCTCCGGCCAGAATCAAGGTCAACGCCGTATTCGTCATCGTGATTTGCACTCCTCGAGGGAGTCATTAAACCACTCCCGCGCGATGAATGCCAATGGCAGCTCAAGTTGGATCGCCCGCTTCAAGTTCACGAGTGCGCGCACGGGCACGACCCGGCCGTCGGCCAGCGTTGTCGAAAAGTAAAACTCCGAGGCTCCAGATAATGAGAGCTGGAAAGGCTGGTCCGTGCGGCAGGTGCTAAGCCGTTATCGATCACGCTCACCACGGGCAAGGTTCGGCGGCTTATATACAGGCCAACCGTTCCCGAGTACCATAGCTCGAAACCACGAGAGGCCACTGGTACCGCTGATTGGGACATTTACAATTTGGGACATTTACAATGACGGAAAGACACAGGAACCGTCTGCTCCTCGCATGTTTTTTCATTGTACTCACGGCGATCCCACTTCAAGCCGACGACGTCGACGACTATGTGAAAGCCGTGATGCAGCAGCGCCATATCCCCGCGGCGTCCGTTGCCGTCATCAAAGATGGCGTTCTGATCAAAGCCGCGGGTTACGGGCTCGCAGACATGGAACACGGCATTCCCGCAAATTCCGAGACAATCTACAAGATCGGCTCTCTCAGCAAGCAGTTTCTGGCAGCTGGAGTCATGCTGCTTGTCCAGGATGGGAAAGTCAGTGTCGACGACAAGGTTAATCAACACCTTCCAGGGATACCGAGCACGTGGCAGGACATCACGCTGCGCCATCTGTTGACTCACACGTCGGGACTTGTCCGCGAAGGCCCGTCATTCGACCCGTACAAGGTTCAGCCTGTCATCGACGTGATCACATCCGCCTATACACTCCCCCTTTTGTTCAAGCCGGGAGAAAAGTACACGTATTCCAATCTCGGCTATTACCTGCTCGCCGAAGTGATTCAGAGAGTCAGCGCGAAGCCCTGGGATGTTTTCCTTCACGAACGGATATTCGCCCCGCTCGGAATGACGTCCACGCGGGTAACAACTGTGGCTGATATCGTCTCAAATCGAGCGGACGGATATATCTGGAGTGAGGACAAATTTACAAATGCGGAAAACTGGCCTGCAGTCCGTCCGAGCGGCGCATTTCTCTCGACAGTCCTCGACATCGCGAAGTGGGAAACAGCCCTGCAAACAGATCGAATCCTCACGGCATCGACTCGAGCGCAAATGTGGACTCCTCTCGTCCTGAGCAACGGTGACAAATACCCGTACGGCTTTGGATGGGAGCTCGACGACTTCCCTCCGGGTGGGTACGTGACAGGCGTTCCCAGCATCCGGCATGAAGGAACCATTCCCGGATTTCGAGCCGCGTTTACGCGTCTGCCGAAGCAGGGTCTTGCAATTGTTGTGCTGAGCAATTTGGATCGTGCGGCACTCGACAGCATCATCGCGGGAATTGCCGTGAGATTTGCGCCGGAGTTGTTGCCGGCAGCGCTTCAACGCTGGCAGGAATCCTCTCTGAAGTAGCTCAATTCACGGGTTCGATACGCAGAACCATGCCCGACTTCGGAGTCCGTTCCGTATCCTGCCAAAGAACTAACGAATGTTCCTTAGAGCCTCGCGCGCGCTCAGCCGGCTAAGCTTCTCCGAATTCTTCCGAACATAACGGTGGACTTCCACGGGATCCGTCCATGCATATTGACGCAGCGCCCAGCCGATCGCTTTCCGCAGAAAGAACTCCTTCGAATTCATCGAAGGTTCGATGCATTCATACATTAATTGAAGGTCGGTCTCTTTTTTGAACCCAAGCTGGCAGAGGATAGACGTTCGACGCTTCCAGATACTCTTTGAACGGCTCCAGGACCGCATTGTTCGGCCAATCCGGCGAGGATACCTTCGCAAAAGCTTGCCGACACAGTGTGATGCGATAGGATCGACGACATCCCACCATGCGCCGCTGACGATCATTTCTTCATACACAGCCAGTGCCGGAGGTATTTGAAACGCGTCGGCCGGCCGGCATTCGGCGAGCCCGATGGCTGCGTACAGTTCCTCCCGGTATCGCGCGTTCCGCCACACGTACAAGACAGTACTTTTCCAGGATTGGAAGTCCGCGAATTCGAGGTCTGCGAAGACAGTCCTTAAGACTCGACGCAGGACAGGAGCCGGCACACCGAAGTACGGCATCGCGGACTTCATGTAGCGTTGCATCTCCGGAGCCTTCCGCGGAGCCGCCACACGCTTTAGTTCCACCCGAAGTTTGCGGAGAAGCCTCTCAGGCTGCGTCGACGTCTGCATGGGAACCGCTATTTAAGCTTGAAGACGCCAGGCCTTGTTCATGATATTTTTCGTCCACTTCTCCGGGAGGGATTCCATGATCCGACTTTCCAGAATCGCCGTGCTGGCTTCACTGACCCTTGCGATGAGCGTCAGTGTGGTTATCAACGGGCAACAAAACCGCGTGGGGAACACGGCTTCAACCGCGGTGAACGTCACCAACGACGTGCTTCGGCGCGCTGCAGCACCGAACGATCTTCTGCCTGGTGCCTGGCTAAGCTACGGTCGCACACAAGGCGAAACGCGATACTCCACGTTGAAACAG